>JBFEXG010000011.1:0-20187 GCA_041546005.1 Paracoccaceae bacterium | reverse complement strand
TGGCCCACCTGGATATAGCCAAGGCCCACCCGCACCAGCGCGTCCATCTTCTCGCGGATCGAGGGGACCGCCTTGAAAAACTCCTGCGCGTCCTCGACGGTCATCTCGAGCACATCGGCAATCGATTTGCCCTTGAACTTGATCTCGAGCGTTTCGCGGTTGTAGCGGTGGCCCTTGCAGGTCTCGCAGGTCACATAGACGTCGGGCAGGAAGTGCATCTCAATCTTGATGACGCCATCGCCCTGACAGGCCTCGCAGCGGCCGCCCTTGACGTTAAAGCTGAACCGCCCCGGCTTGTAACCCCGCGCCTGTGCTTCCGGCAGGCCTGCAAACCAATCGCGGATCGGGGTGAAGGCGCCGGTATAGGTCGCAGGGTTTGACCGCGGGGTGCGGCCGATGGGACGCTGGTCAATGTCGATCACCTTGTCGAGGTGTTCAAAGCCCTTGATCGTCTCGCAGGGCGCGGGCGTCTCGCGGGCGCCGTTGAGCTTCATCGCGGCGTTCTTGTAGAGGGTCTCGACCGTCAGGGTCGACTTGCCGCCACCCGAAACGCCGGTGACGCAGACGAACTTGCCCAAGGGGAAATCGACGCTCATCTCGCGCAGGTTGTTGCCCGTGGCCTTGACGACCGAAAGCGTCTTGCCGTTGCCCTTGCGCCGATCCTTCGGCACCGCGATCTCGCGCTTGCCGGAAAGATACTGGCCCGTGACCGAGCCCTCATTGGCCATGATCTCGGCCGGTGTGCCCTTGGCGACGATCTCGCCGCCATGCACACCCGCACCGGGGCCGATATCGAAGACGTAATCCGCCTCGCGGATCGCCTCTTCGTCGTGTTCGACCACGATCACCGTATTCCCCTGATCGCGCAGGTTCTTGAGTGTGCCGAGAAGGCGGTCGTTGTCGCGCTGGTGCAGGCCGATGGAGGGCTCGTCGAGGACGTATAGAACGCCTGTCAGACCCGAGCCGATCTGGCTTGCCAGCCGGATCCGCTGGCTCTCGCCGCCCGAGAGCGTGCCGGCGTTGCGGCTCAGCGTCAGGTACTCAAGGCCGACGTTGTTGAGAAATCCGAGGCGCTCGCGGATTTCCTTTAGGATCGCGCGGGCGATTTCGTTCTTCTGATTGGTCAGGCTCGCGGGCACCGTTTCAATCCAATCGAAAGCCTCCTTGATCGACATTCGCACCACTTCGCCCACATGGAGGCCGGCGATCTTGACCGCCAGCGCCTCGGGCCGCAGGCGATAGCCGCCGCAGGCGCCGCAGGGGCGGTTGTTCTGGTATTGCTCGATCTCTTCCCGCATCCAGGCGCTGTCGGTTTCGCGATAGCGGCGCTCCATATTGGGGATGATCCCCTCGAAAGCCCGTTGGACCTGATAGACCCGCCCGCCCTCGTCATAGCGGAACTGGATCTCTTCCTCGCCCGATCCGTAGAGCACGACCTTTTGGGCAATCTCGGGCAGGTCTTTCCATTTGGCGGCCTTGTCGAACTGATAATGCCGCGCCAGCGCGTCAATGGTTTGAGTGATATAGGGCGACTTGCTCTTGCGCCAATTGGCGAGCGCGCCGTTCACCAGCGAGAGGGTCACATCGGGCACGACGAGGCGTTCGTCGAAGAAAAGCTCGACCCCAAGGCCATCGCAAGAGGGGCAAGCACCGAAGGGGGCGTTGAAGGAAAACAGGCGCGGTTCGATCTCGGGGATGGTGAATCCAGAAACCGGACAGGCAAATTTTTCCGAGAAGATGATCCGTTCGGGATCGCCCTCGGAAGGCGCAGTTTCCAGAACCGTGATCCCATCAGCCAGATTGAGCGCGGTGCGGAAACTGTCGGCGAGCCGCGTCTCGAGGCCGGGCCGGACAACGATCCGGTCCACCACCACATCGATATCGTGGCGGAACTTCTTGTCGAGCGTGGGGGGCTCGTCGAGTTCATAGAAGGTGCCGTCGACCTTCACCCGCTGAAAGCCCTGCTTGCGCAGCTCGAGGAATTCCTTGCGGTATTCCCCCTTCCGGTCGCGGACGATGGGGGCCAGAAGATAGCCGCGCGTGCCTTCCGCCATTGCCATGACCCGATCGACCATGTCCTGCACCTGCTGCGCCTCGATGGGCAGGCCGGTGGCGGGGCTGAAGGGCGTGCCGACCCGCGCGAAAAGGAGGCGCATATAGTCGTAGATTTCCGTGACAGTGCCGACGGTCGAGCGCGGGTTCTTCGAGGTGGTCTTCTGTTCGATGGAAATCGCCGGGCTCAGGCCCGAGATGTGATCCACATCGGGCTTTTCCATCATGTCGAGGAACTGGCGGGCATAGGCCGAGAGGCTCTCGACATAGCGGCGCTGACCCTCGGCATAGATCGTGTCGAAGGCAAGCGAGGATTTGCCCGAGCCGGAGAGGCCGGTGATCACCACCAGCTCGTCGCGCGGAATGTCCACGTCGATATTCTTGAGGTTGTGCTCGCGGGCACCCCGAACCTCGATAAACTTCTGCTCTGGCATAGGCCTCTCCGCACCAACGATTAACAGATAGTCAAATCAGCGCAGGTCTCCAACCAAAAAATAAGAACAAAACATAAACATGAAGTCACCCCCTTTACATTTCACTTTTCTAATGTATATACGGTCAAGACTTCAAACACAGGTGCCCTCCCATGTTCCAATTCTTCAACAATTCCTCCCGTCCCGCAGCCCTGACCGCCCGCGAAGCGATCCCGCAGGTTGCTGACGGCTCCCTCGTTCTTATCGACATCCGCGAGTTCGGCGAAGTGGCCGCCTCGGGCAAAGCCAAAGGGGCGATCCATATCCCCACGGCCCAACTGCGCATGAAAGCCGATCCGCGCAGCCCCGAATGCCACCCCGCCCTCAAATCCGGCAAGCCGGTTGCGCTTTACTGCGCCTCTGGCGGCCGCGCTGGAATGGCCCAGGGCATGATGCGCCAACTGGGTCATGAGACCGTGCACAACCTCGGCGGCCTTGCCCATTGGGCGCAGGCTGGCGGGGAAATCGTCCGCGGTTAATCTTCTCCCTGTAAGATTAAAGGCGGCCCTTTCGGGGGCCGCCTTTTCTATTTTCGGGCTTTGGCTCGATCAGAAATGGATCGCGCGGCCGTAAGCGTCGAGCACCGACTCGTGCATCATTTCCGAAAGAGTCGGATGCGGGAAGACGGTGTGCATCAGGTCTTCCTCGGTGGTCTCGAGCTGGCGGCCGATCACATAGCCCTGAATCATCTCGGTCACCTCGGCGCCCACCATATGCGCGCCCAGAAGCTCGCCGGTTTTCGCGTCGAACACCGTCTTCACCATGCCCTCGGGTTCGCCCAAGGCGATGGCCTTGCCGTTGCCGATAAAGGGGAAGCGGCCAACCTTGATCTCATATCCCGCCTCTTTGGCTTTGGCTTCGGTCATGCCGACCGAGGCGACCTGCGGGTGGCAATAGGTGCATCCGGCGATGGAGCCCGGCTTGATCGGATGCGCGTGTTTGCCGGCGATCAGCTCGGCCACCATGACGCCCTCGTGGCTCGCCTTGTGCGCAAGCCATGGCGCGCCGGCGATATCACCGATGGCATAGAGGCCTTCGACGCCGGTTCGGCAGAATTCGTCGGTCACCACATGGGTCCGGTCGATCTTCACTCCCGCTTCCTCTAGGCCCAGATTTTCGACATTGCCGACGATGCCCACGGCGGAAATCATCGTGTCGAAATCTTCGGTGGTGATCTTGCCGTCCTTCTCGATATGCGCGGTCACGCCCACGCCCGGCTTGCGGTCGAGCTTCTTGACGCCTGCCTTTTCGAGGATGGTCATGCCTTGCTTGACGAACTGCTTCTTGGCGAAGGCGCTGATCTCGGCATCTTCGACCGGCAGGATCCGGTCCATTACCTCGACAACGGTTGTATTCGCGCCGAGCGTGTTGAAGAAGCTGGCGAATTCGATGCCGATGGCGCCCGAGCCGATAACGAGGAGTTTCTTCGGCATCCGCGGCGGGGTCAGCGCTGTCTTGTAGGTCCAGACGAGATCGCCATCGGCCTCGAGCCCCGGCAACTCGCGGGCCCGCGCGCCGGTGGCCACGACGATGGCCTTGGCGGTGAGCGTCTCGGTGCCCTTGTCGGTCTTGACCGTGACCTTGCCTTTACCAGCGAGTTTCGCCTCGCCCATGATCGTGGTGATTTTGTTCTTTTTGAAGAGGTGGCCGATGCCGCCTGAAAGCTGCTTGGCCACCCCGCGCGAACGCTTGACCACGGCCTCGAGATCATAGCCGATCTGCCCCGCCGAAAGGCCGAAATCCTTGGCGCGGTGCATCAGGTGATAGACCTCCGCCGACCGCAGCATGGCTTTGGTGGGAATGCAGCCCCAGTTGAGGCAGATGCCGCCAAGATGCTCGCGCTCGACGCAGGCCACCTTGAGCCCAAGTTGCGCACCGCGGATCGCGGCAACATAGCCGCCGGGGCCTGCACCAATCACGATCATGTCAAAGTTGCTGTCGGCCATGAAATCCTCCACCGGTCTGAAATTAGTTTGACGTTAAACTAATTCCAGTCTCGGTTCCAGTGACCTCAGGTCATGGCAGCTATCCGCGTGATGCAATGCGAGGGGCGTCAAGCTGATCGGTGCGGACAACGCAATCTCGCCCACTATCCTTGGCGGCATAAAGCGCCCTGTCGACATATTGCATCAGCGATTGCGGCCTTGTCCCCCCTTCGGGATAGGCCGTGACCCCAGCCGAAACCGATATCTTGGGCAAGACTGTTTCGCCGTACCGCACGGTTATGAGCGATGTAATTTCGCGCAGTTTTTGGGCAAAGGCATAGGCGGCTTCGATATTCGCCTCGGGCAGGAGAATCGCAAACTCCTCGCCGCCAAGTCGGCAGGCAATGTCGCGCTCTCCGAGGCTTTCGACAACCTTTGCCCCCAAGGTGCGCAGTACAACGTCTCCGGCGTCATGGCCGTGATTATCGTTGAAAGTCTTAAAGTAGTCGATGTCGAAGGCCACAAGGCCAAAGCCAGTCCCGCGCCTCTCGCCGGCGTTGATTTCCCGGCGCATCGCTTCGACGAGATAGCGCCTGTTGAAGAGGCCGGTCAGCGGATCGCGGACCGACTGTTCGTGCAGCTCGTCCCGCAGCTTGACGTTGGCGATGGCCATCGAGATGTGTTCGCCGCAGCGGATGGCGAATTGGGCTGATTGGGTCATATGAGCGGATTCGGCCGCGAGCCGGTCAAACCGGATATGCAAAAGGCCGACAGTGTCGCCGTGGGCGATGATCGGAATGCAGATATACTCCGGAACCGAAACCTCGTGCCGATGTGCTGTGACGTGCTCGCATTCAACACAGAGCCCGCCCTCTTCGTATTCATAGCTCCGCCCCCGACGCAACGCCCAGCAACTGTCGGCCGAGATCGAAGCGTGCAGATCGACCGTATTCCAGTTGCACATCCCATCGAGCGCGTCTCGCGAGTTTGAGTAGACGTAAAGCTCGCCTTTCGAGCCCGGCAGGAGCTTGGGCATGAAACGGGTCACGATAGCGAAAAGCTCTTTCAGCGATTTGCACGACTGGAGCCATTCATCAAGTTGCCCCAAAAGCTTTGCCTCGCTTTGCCGCGTCCGCTCGGTTTCGAGGATTTCGCGGGTGCGGCTTTCAGCCGATTCCGCCGCGTGCTTGGCAATCACAAGATCTTCCGAGGCTTGTCTCGTGGCGGTCACATCGGCCAAAGTCTCGAGATAACACCCATTTCGCGCCGGCCTGCCGCTAATGTTGATCGTTCTCCCGGACGAATTACTGATATCGAAGCTTTAGGGTCGATTGGCGCGAAGTTGCGCCTCGACATCACTCAGATCCTTCGCCTTGATCGGCCCGCCAAAAGCGCAGGCGCTGCGCAGATCTGCTCTGCTGGTCCCGATCTTGAGCTGATCGGCCTTGACGCCCAAGAGATCAAAGACACGCGTGTTATAAAGCATGCAGGTCGCCTCGGCCGACCACATCAGTATTCCCTGATCAAGGATATTGAGGATCTCCTCGGGCAGGTTGCGTTCGGCTCTCTTGCCTGCGACCGCTGGTCGGCCCGGAATCTCGATCTTCTGCTGCTTCATCAAACACACTCCTTTGTCACCCTCAGGAGAGGATGACAAAGGGGGCTTGCTGCAGGGTTAAGACTGGCGAAATCAGGCCGCCGAAGCCGCCCGAAGTTCGTTGACAATAGCCATATAGCCACCCTGAGACAGAAAGGTGCTTTCCGGCCCCGTCGATTTGCGCCCGAGCGCCTCGTTACGGAACGGGAAACGGCCGTGTTTGCGGATGACTTCGCGGTGTGCCCGCGCGTGAACCAGATTGGATTGCCCGGTTTCCGGCATCCGGGTGCAGATCAGGCGCACCGCGCGATCTTGGTCTGACAGGTTCTCGGAATGCATCAGGGGCAGATAGAAGAACTGGCGTACCGGCTCGTCGATCTTCAAGTCCCAATCCCGGCTGATGGCCGCCTTGGATGCGGCGCGGGCGATCTTGTCGGAGGCGAAGGCCTTGGCCTCGCCGCGAAACATGTTTCTCGGAAACTGGTCAGCAAGGATGATGTAGGCCAATGCCCCGGAAGGATAGGTCAGCCAAAGACCAAAGCCCCCTTGCATCAGCTCATCCCAAGCGTCTGAAAATCGCTCGCGGATTTCGGTGTCGAGGGCCTCGCCCCCCGCATACCAGGCATCTGGCCCCTTCTCGTCGAGCCAGAACTTCAAAACGGAGTCAGGAGTGACCACGGCCGCCTCTTCATATCAAAACATGGGAATTTTTGCACAGACGGCTGGGACTGGGCAACAACAAATAGTCTTTGCATAGCCGACAGCACGCAACATTGTGTCTCAATTCGGATGCGCTTCGGCGTCGGCATCGAGATAAACCTCTTGCGCCACCTCGGCGGCCACGGGCGTCGCGCTGGCCGAAATGGGCGAATAGGCCACCGAATCCCCCGGCACAGAACGCGACCGGCGGCGGGTCATCCGATAGAGGCCATAGGCTGTCAGAAAAATCATCAATACGGCGATGAATAGCCAGAAACCCCCGGCCCCCATCGTGTCCATGATCCAGCCAATGATTAGCGGGCCTGTAATTGCGCCCACACCGTTGATAAAGAGAAGGCCTCCCGAGGCCGCGGCCATATCCTCGCGTTCGAGATAGTCGTTGGTATAGGCGATAACGAGCGCATAAAGCGGGTTGGACGTTCCGCCGACCATCGCCGCGCCGATCAGAATCAGGACATAGTTTCCGCCCCCCGCGAAAGCCGCCAGCGCGCCAACGCCGCCGATGCCCGAGAGCGTGATGATGAGGATGCGGCGGTCCATCCGGTCGGATATCCAGCCGATCGGATATTGAAGGATCAGCGCCGCGGTGTAGACGGCCGAAACCATCAGCGAGATCTGCCCCACGCTGAGGCCCTGCTTGGTTCCATAAACCGCCGACATGCCAAACTGGGCCGAGAAGACTCCGCCAAGGATGAAGGTTCCCATCGCGGCGAGCGGCGAGGCCTTGATCAGCTTGCGGATCGAAAGGGGCTTGGTCGAGGCGAAGGCGGGTGTGGGACGGATCGACAGAAGGATCGGCGCGAAGGCCATCGAAACCAGCACCGAAGGAATGATGAAGATAACAAATCCAGAAACATCGCTCAGGACGAGGATGTATTGGGCAAGGATGATCCCCGCCATCTGGGCGATGAGATAGAGCGAGAGCGCCTTGCCGCGATTTTCGTTGGATGCGGCATCGTTCAGCCAGCTTTCAGCGGTGATATAGACGCCGCAGAAACAGAAACCAATGGCGATCCGGCCGATCGTCCAGGCCCAGGGTTCGGTGAGGGCGGGATAGAGGATCAAGACCGCCGAAATCGTCGAGCCGAGCGCCGCAAAGACTCGGACGTGCCCGACCCGGCGGATCATTTCGGGGGCAAGCCGCGATGCCCCAAGGAAACCTACGAAATAGCCCGACATGACGATCGACATTTCGAAGGTCGTAAAGCCCTCAAGATCGCCCCTGAGACCCAGAAGCGTGCCCTGCAGGCCGTTGCCGATCATCAGCATGAAGATGCCGAGAAGAAGCGCCCAAGAGCTGCCCAAAACTTGAAACATCGGAACTCCCTCTCTGTTGGAGCTTGACTACCTTGGATTATGTCAACCGCAAGAGATTAAAGCGACACAAACCGGCGCGGATCGTCATTCGGAGCGCGGAAAGAGAAGCGACGCGTCCCCGTAGGAAAAGAAGCGATAGCCTTGGGCGATCGCATGGGCATAGATGCGCCTGATCCGATCCACCCCCGCCAAGGCCGAGACGAGCATCATCAGCGTCGATTTCGGCAGGTGAAAGTTGGTCATCAGCCCGTCTGCAACTTTGAATTCGAACCCGGGCGTGATGAAGATGTCGGTTTCGCCGCGCCATGGTTTGAGTTCCCCATCCTGCGCGGCGCTTTCGATCAGGCGCAACGCCGTAGTGCCCACTGGGATCACACGGCCACCCGCACGTTTGGTGGCAAGGATCTCTGCCGCGGCCTGCGGCGTTACCTCGCCCCATTCGGCGTGCATCTTGTGTTCGCGGATGTCGTCAACCTTGACCGGCAGGAATGTCCCCGCGCCCACGTGCAGCGTGACGTGAGTGAACTCGACGCCCTTCTCGGCCAGCGCCCGCAGAAGTGGCTCATCAAAGTGCAACGACGCCGTCGGGGCCGCTACCGCGCCTGATCTTCGGGCCCAGACAGTCTGATAGTCGGATTTGTCGGCTTCATCCGGCGCGCGGAGGGCTGCGATATAGGGCGGTAGAGGCATGGCGCCGGCTTCGGCCAGAGCCGCGTCGAAATCCTCGCCCGTCAGGTTGAATAGCAGGAACCCCTGCCCCTCCTCGCGCGCGATCAAGGTCGCGCTCAGATCCGGAGAAAAGACGATTTCCTCGCCGTCTCGGATCTTTTTCAAAGGTTTGAGAAGTGCGGCCCAGCTGCCGTCGGCCTTCGGTTCGAGCAATGTAACCTCGATCCGCGCGCTCGTCTCGCCTTCGGCGCCGGTCCGGAACCGCTGCCCGGAAAGCCGCGCCGGGATTACCTTGGTGTCATTGAGAACCAGTCGGTCGCCGGGCCGAAGAATTTCAACCAAATCGCTCACCCGCCGATCGCTGATCCGGTCTCCCTCGGCCAGAAGAAGCCGCGCCGACGAGCGCGGTTTGGCCGGCCGCGTGGCGATCAGCGCTTCGGGAAGGTCGAAATCAAAATCGCTTAGTTTCACCTGTCAGCCCTATTCGCTTGGGTCCGGCGGCGGTTGCCGGAATATTTCGCGGAACATTCCGGGCGTGAAAATCGACAAGGGATTGATCGAAACCTCGGTCGCGTCCGGCGTTCCTGTCATTCGATAATTGAAGCCGATTAGCCCCTCGCCCTTGCGGGTGAAGATCGCGCCTATGCTGTTGAGGAGATACACTGGCGAGACGACCCCCTGAAAATCCATCGCTTTGGTGGCGAGCGTGTAGACGCCATCCATCGAAATGCCAAGACTGAGGCCAACTGCGCTCGACTCGGAGATTGTGACCGTGTCGGGCGACAAGGTGAATTGGGCCTCGACGGTTTCAAAGCTGATCCCTTGCCCGTCGAGCTGTTGCAGAAGGCCGATGACGCTGATCGCGTCCAAAAGCTCGGCCAAAGCCGGCGCGTCGCGCACGCGAAGGCTGCTCGCCTGCAAAAGACCGGCGTAATTGCCCTCGGCACCGGTCGGAGCGAGGGTCAGTTCCATCGCCCCGCCCGTCGCGTTTTCTAAAAGACCAATCGACCGGAAGGCTCCGCCCGCATCGTCGCTTCTAAGGCGAAAGGCCATCCGCCCTTCGTAGGGCGCGACCGTCCCTTGAACCGCGGTCTCGTTGTTGATGCGGGCATTGAACCGGCCTTTGAGCCCGCTGCCGGATTCGAAGCTCCCATCAAACTGGGTCAGCGCGACGCCATCAGAGACCTGCAGCCTGTCGAGGCGAACCGCCACCGGACCGCCGCTGCCGTCGCCTCCTTGCGCGATCTCGCCAAAGTCTGCCCTGCGAAGATCGAGCGTTCCGCCATCGATGACCATTTCCGCCGAACGCCCTGCGCCACGCCCGATCAGGCTCACATTGCCTTGGAACCAGTTGGACAGCCGCAGGTCGGGAAAACTCGCCGCCTCAAAGTCGCCCTCGGCATTGAGGCGAAGCGTTCCCTCGGCCTCAAGCCCTGCCGCGTTGAAGGAGAGGCGATCAATAGCGGCGGGTTGGGCAAAGCTACCGCGCACCTCCAGCGCGCCCGTGCTGGCCGCCGGTTTGGCCCAGCCTAACGCATCCAAGCTCAGCTCCGCACCAGCAAGATCCGAGCTCAGCGCAAAGCGCGGCGGCTGATCTTTTTCCAGATCGACCACCAGACGACCCGCGGCCGAGCCACCAAACTTTGCTCCGGGCAGAGCAATGCGAAATTCGTCAAGGAACGCGGAGTCCAAGGGCAAAGACACGTCAAGCCGCCCTGCGCCCGGCTGGCCGGGGTTGAAGGTTTGCTTGTAGGTTCCGATCATCGGCACGGTTCCAACCCGGGCCTCGCCGATTATGGTCATGCCACGGTTGGACGAGGTTAGGTCGATTTCGTCGGCAGTTGTCGTGTGACCGGGCACGAGCTTGTCGGATCGCAGATCCCACATCCGACCCGAGACCACATAGTTGAATTCCTCAGGGCTGTTTTGCTCTTTCATGCGCAGATTGATCGTCGCGCTGATCTCTCCCTGCCCATCAACCAGATCATAGGGAATCTTGGCATTGGAAATCACGTGCCTCGGGCCCGTATCGATCAGGGCAAGACCCGCCGTCACGCTGCCGCGGGCACGCATCTCGATCCGGGCGGGCGGCGCTGGGATTCGCATATCGGGCACGGTAAAAGAGGATCCAGCCAAGTCGACAGCGCCGCCCGCAGAAGGCGTTGTCGTGCCTTTTTCCAGCACCAAACTCATCGCACTATCGGCAAAACTGCCGTAGCCCGCAGCGCCTTCAAGAGGCGGGGCGAAGCGGTTGATCGCCAGTGTCGCATCGTCAAACCTGAAGGTGCCGCCCCACTGCAGGGTGCCGCCCGGATGAAGGCGAGCGGCCACCGTAATGTCGGACGCATAGCCTGACGCGATGTTGGTCTCAAACCAGTGGCGCGGCTCGGGCTTGACCCCAGCTGGCCAGAAAAGAAGGGCCGTCGCGGGGTCTATCTGATCGATCTGCGCATCAAGGGCACCTTCCCAGCCCTCGGCGACGGCGGCAAACCGCCCCGAGGCAACCACCTCTTTGCCGGCAACGCCAAGGCGAACTTCTCCGATATCGAGAATGAACGGGCTCAGACGAATTCGGAAATCAATCGAGGCGTGATCCACGGCTTTCGGCCCGGGAAACAGAGCCTCGGGGCTGAACGACAAATCTGAAAAGCTAAACTGGCCGGTCATCGAGGCCGGCCAGCCTCCGACCAGGTCATGAAGCAAAGTGCGGCCTTCGGCGGTGAAGGTGCCAAGTCTGCTTTTGGCCGAGACTTGGCTGAATTCTATGAGGTTCTTGTCGGGATCGAAGGTCAGATAGGCCTTTGCCTCGTCAAAGGGGACAGGTGGCGCGTCGGGTCCAGCCCGCAAATCTCCGGCCTTGATGGTGAGCGAGGATGAAAACGGACCGAGAGCACCCTCTTCGTCGATCTCAAGCCTCATCTGCGCAGCCATAGGCGCATCGACGACAGCGAGCCAGCTCAGCGCAGGCGTTTGGGTCGCGAGATCGGCCGCCACAGCATCTTCGAAGGAAAGAGCAATTTGCGCGGCACGGCTCCCTCGCGGGCTTACATAGCTGATGCCAAGGGTCGTGACATAGGCGCGCCCCGACAGAAGCGAAAGGTCAGCCCGAAGCCGCGTTTCACCGCCCGTCAGGTCGAGCGACAGTTGCCCGCCGTCGATGGTCCAACCGCGACGGGCGCGGGCATCGTCAAAATTCAGGATCAAGCCATCGGCGGTCACGGTTTCGAGCGCTTCAAACTGCGGCTCTTCGAGCGTCACATCAATCTGGCTCAGGAGGTCGGCAAAGCTCGCGGCCTCTTGCACCACTGTGCCGCTTGCGTCGAACGACACAGCCACGGTTCCATCCGAGGAGCGACGCAAGGCAACCTCGGCCCCGGTGAGATTGACCGTCTGGATCAGGATTTCCTGCCGGAACAGAATGCCGCGCGGAGAGACTTGCACATCGACCCGCGGCACCCGGGCGATCACGGTCTCGTCGGCATCCCTGAGCACCACATTGGTCAGGGAAATGCGCGGGTGGATATCGGCGCCGATCTTGAGCGTCATCTCCCCAAAGTTCAGGCTGCCACCTTCGAGAACGGCGGTTGCTTCCGCCTCCATCCGGCTTGTGACCCAGCTTGGCGCGGTGATCTCGCGGTCGAAGATCAGAAACGCCGCTACCGCCAGAAACACGAGCGGCATGAAGGCGGCGAGGATCACGGCCCGCAGCCCATGCCAAACCCCGGCCCGCCAGCGGCGGGGGGCCTTCGCAGCGATTTCTTGCGTGCTGGGTTCTGTCATGCTGTTACGAGAGTGTCCCAGACACCACCCGACTGCCTCTTTGCTTGCGGTGGCCTTGCGGCCGTCATCCATTTATCGTTGGTGGACGTATAGGACACAAGAGATCAACAGGACAGCCCGGAGCCCCCCATGCCCGCCATCCCCGCCATCGGCCAGCCCGCCCCATCCTTCACCCTGCCCCGCGATGGCGGCGCCGAGGTCTCCCTCGCCGATTATGCGGGCCAGATCGTCGTTCTCTACTTTTACCCCAAGGACGACACGCCCGGCTGCACCACCGAGGCGATTGATTTTTCGACCGATAGCGAAGCCTTTGCCAAAGCAGGCGCGGTCGTCCTTGGCGTCTCGCGAGATAGCGTCAAGAAACACGAGAAATTCCGCGACAAACATTCTCTCAAGGTCGCGCTTTTGGCCGACGAGGACGGCGCGGTCTGCGAGGCTTATGGCGTCTGGGGCGAGAAAAGCATGTATGGCCGAACCTATATGGGCATCGACCGGACAACATTCCTGATCGGGCGCGACGGCCGGATTGCTCGCATCTGGGAGAAGGTCAAGGTCAAAGACCACGCCGCCGAGGTTCTCGCTGCCGTGTCAGCGCTGTGATGCCCGCAACCTGCCTTGCCGAGATGGCGGCCGAGGTTCTCAGAACCGCCGATGGCCGCGAAAAGACGGCTCTGTCCAAGCAATACGCCGCCGCGTGGTTCGCCTCCCGCAAGGACGGGCCCGCGATACCGGTCGGCACCGCCAGCCCGCCGCCTCGCCCCGCCCGACCTGAAAGGCCTGAGCTGCTCGCCCCCCGCGATGTGCCGCGCCGCCGCCCCGGAACGCCGGAAGGGCGCATCGCCTTGTTGCACGCGGTCGCGCATATCGAGCTCAACGCCGTCGATCTGCATTGGGATATCATTGCGCGGTTTTCTCACATCCCTCTGCCTATCGGGTTTTTCGACGACTGGGTGAAATCTGCCGAAGAAGAATCCTTTCATTTCACCCTCGTCTGCGACTGTCTTGAAGAGATGGGGAGCCATTATGGCGCCCTGCCCGCGCACGCCGGAATGTGGCGCGCCGCCGAAGATACGGCTGACGACCTGATGGGGCGTCTTGCCGTGGTGCCTATGGTGCTCGAAGCGCGCGGTCTCGACGTGACCCCGGGAATGATCGAGGTTTTCGAAAAGGCGGGCGAGACCAAGGCCGTCAAGGCGATGAAGGTGATCTATGCCGAAGAGGTGCACCATGTCGCCTATGGCTCAAAGTGGTTTCACTTCCTCTGCGGGCGCCACGATCTCGACCCCAAAGAGGCCTTCCATGGACTTGTCCGCAAATATTTCCACGGGGCACTGAAGCCGCCCTTCAACGAGGAAAAGCGGGCCGAGGCGGGATTGCCGCCCGATTTCTATTGGCCGCTCGCCGACAGCCTGCCGCCGGATCATCGCCGCGCCCTCGAAGAATAGGCGAAAACCGGCCTGAACCGGTCAGACAACCTGTCCGGTTTTGCGCAAATTTCTTGATCCTCCCGCCCGTGGCCGCTAACACCTGATGGCGGCGAACGGGGCTTTGCCGTGCAAGGGATAGGAAGATCGTTGCATATCAGGCTGTTGAAACGCGTTCACGCAGCACTTGAGCGGCGCTTTCCCGAGAAACGCCTCTTTCTGCGGTCGGACACTGAGACACGCTTCATCCGTCTCAAGCCCGAAACCCAGCTGTTGATCTGGAGCGGCGGCGGGCTTTTCGTCGGCTGGACGATCATCGCCACGGCCATCCTTTTGATGGATTCCATCGGCTCGGGCAATTTCCGTGCACAGGCGCAGCGGGATCAGCTGATCTACGAAGACCGCCTCAACGCCCTCTCGACCGAGCGCGACCACCGCGCCGAAGAGGCCGCGGCCGCGCAAGAGCGTTTCAGCTCCGCCCTCGAGGCGATCTCTGCGATGCAGTCCGAGCTTCTGGCCTCCGAAGACCGCCGGCGCGAGTTGGAGACCGGCATCGAGGTCATTCAAGCAACCCTGCGCCGGACGCTGGAAGAGCGGAACAAGGTCACCGCCCGCATGGAATCGCTTGAGTCCGCGGCGGCCCAGGGAACCGCAGTTTCGGGCACCAGCAACGGCGGAGAGCTTTCTGATACCGTTGACATTTTGGCCGAGGCGTTGGCCCAAACCGCAGCCGAGCGCGACCAGATCGAAGCGGATGCACAGGCCGCCATTGCCTACGCCGAGACGATGGAACTTGAGCTCCGGCTCATGCAGGACCGCAACGATGAGATATTCCGCCAGCTTGAAGAGGCCATGCTGGTTTCGGTCGAACCTCTGGACAATATCTTCCGCCAAGTGGGCCTTGATCCCGAGCGTCTGATTGATCAGGTCCGGTCGGGCTATTCCGGCCTCGGCGGGCCCGAACTTTCAATCCAGTTCTCGACCAAGGGCGGCGCACCCGACGCCGACGCCCTGCGCGCCAACGACATCCTCGGCGCGATGGACCGGATTAACCTCTACCGCATTGCCGCCAACAAGGTGCCGCTGGGAATGCCCGTCAAATCGGCTTTCCGCTATACCTCGGGGTTTGGAATACGCTGGGGCAAACCGCATGAGGGAACTGATCTCGCCGCCCCGGTGGGAACACCGATCTATGCCACCGCTGATGGCACGGTGATCTTTGCCGGCTGGTCGTCGGGTTATGGCCGTCTGATCAAGATCCGCCACGAGTTCGGCATCGAAACCCGCTATGCGCACCTCAACAAGATCCGCGTTTCTGTCGGACAAAGAGTCTCGCAAGGCGAGCGGATTGGTGATATGGGAAATTCCGGACGATCGACCGGCCCCCATCTTCACTATGAAGTCATCACGAGCGGCAAACCGGTCAATCCTATGACCTTTCTGAGAGCTGGAGCCAATGTTTTCTAAGAGCAAAATCAACGAGCCGGGCCCGAAGGCCTCTGAAACCGCAACGCCTTCGGCCCCTGCCGCTCCGGCCAGCGCGCCCGACTTCAAGGCGAGCGCGCCCAAGCCCAAGCCGGCCGCCTCGGTCCTGTCGTCCGACCTTCACGTGAAGGGCAACCTCAAGACCACCGGCGATATCAACATCGAAGGTCAGGTTGACGGCGACATCCGTGCGCACCTTCTGACCGTTGGCGAAGGCGCAACCGTTCGTGGGGAGCTTATCGCCGATGACGTGGTGATCCACGGCCGGATCATTGGCCGTGTGCGTGGCCTCAAGGTCCGCCTGACCTCGACCGCCCGCGTCGAAGGCGACATCATCCACAAGACCATCGCCATCGAATCCGGTGCCCATTTCGAGGGCTCGGTGCAGCGGCAGGACAACCCGCTTGATACCTCCGCGGGCAAGAACAAGCCGGCGGAGAAGGCCCAAGCCTGATCCAGTCGGCTATAGAATTCAAAGGGCGCCCGGGCTTCCGCGGCGCCCTTTCCCTTTAGACGGGATCGTAGAGCGCACGCCGGTAGAGATGCCATGTGGCATGGCCGAGGATCGGCAAGACGATCATCAGGCCAAGAAACCACGGGGCGAGCGCGAGGATCGACAGAACCGCGATAATGAGCGCCCAGATCGTCAGAACGACGAAGTTCTCGGACACGGTCCGGATCGAGAGGATCATCGCGGTCACAAAGTCGATTTCCTTCTCAAGAAGCAACGGCAGGCTCACGAGCGTCATCGCATAGAGAAGATAGGCCAGCGCGGCCCCGACGACGATCTCGGCGGCCACCATCCGCAGACCCTCGGGCGTGAGAAACATCTCAAAGCTTGACGAAACATTGACCGCCGTCGACAGCCCCATGAAAACGGCAAAGATCATATGGGCGAGAAACGTCCAGAACAGCAGGTAAATCACGATGATCGCCCCCATCCACGGGATCTGGCGGGTGCGCTCCTGCCAGACCACTGCGAGCACAGGCTTCCACTCGAGCGGCAAACCCGCCTCGATCCGGCGGCTCACCTCATAGAGACCGACCGCAGCGAAAGGGGCAACCAAGGGAAATCCGAGCGAGATTGTGAGGGTCCAACTCACCGTTCCGGCGCCGAGCCAGACGAGAAGAAAGCCCCCCACGACATAGACCGCCGAAAAGGCGAGCCCGTATTGCGGCGCGAGAAGGAAGTCGACAAAGCCTTCCTTCAGGCAAATCCAAAGCTCTCCGAGCGTGACGCGACCGATCTCCGGCAGCGGCGATGCGGCTGGTGCCTCGTGTTCTGACATTATCGTCCTCCCCGAAGACCATCGCACCAAGCGGAAGGGCCGTCTGTCAAGTGGCCTCTGGCCGCAGGTGCACCCAAGGTGCGGCATTGTGCCAGCCCTGCCCCATCTGCAGAAGTGCAACGTCGCTCCCACGCCGCCCGATAAGCTGAAGCCCGATGGGCAGCCTCGCGGCGCCAAACCCGGCCGGAACGGCTAGGCACGGCAGGCCAATGAGGCCGGCAGGAACGACGACTTCCATCCAGCGGTGGTAGGTGTCCATTGTGATCCCGCCGATCTGTTTCGGCCAGGTCCATTCCACCGGAAAGGGCCAGACCTGTGCCGTGGGCAGAACCAAGACGTCATAGCTTTCAAACAGGCTCGCGGCCTTCTCGAACCAGCGCGAGCGGATCACGCTGGCGCGATGTACGTCCATCGCCGAGAGCATGAGGCCGCGCTCGGTTTCCCATTGCGCCTCGGGCTTCATGAGATCACGGGTGCGCTCTTCGAGATAGAGCGCCGCGAGTGAAGCGGCGTTTGACCAGCTTCGCAGGGTAATCCAGCTGTCCCAAATAAGCTCGAGCTGGAACGGCGGGGCGACCTTCTCGACCGTGCAACCGAGATCGTCGAAGACCTTGAGCGCCTCTTCGCAGGTCTCGAGGATGCCCGCATCCATCGGCAGCCCCCCGCCCCAATCGCCGAGCCAACCGATCCGCTTGCCCTTCAGGTCAGCATTCAGGTGCTCAATGTCCGGCAGATCGCGCCCGTGCGGCTGGCGCGGGTCGTGGCCCGCCTGCACCGTCAGCGTCATCGCCACATCGGCAGGCGAGCGGCCCATGGGCCCGGCGGTCGAAAGCTGGTGCAGGAAGGCGTCGCCCTCGGGCTCGCTCGGCACGAGACCCCAACTTGGCCGGTAGCCATAGATATTGGCCCAGCCTGCTGGATTGCGCAGGCTGCCCATCATGTCGGACCCATCAGCAATCGGCATCATGCCGGTTGTGAGCGCCACCGCTGCCCCGCCCGATGAACCACCTGCGGACTTCGACGGATCCCAAGCGTTGCGCGTCGCACCCCAGACGGGGTTGTAGGTATGCGAGCCAAGGCCAAACTCGGGCGTGTTGGTCTTGCCGATGATGAGCGCCCCCGCCGCCCGCATCCGCGCCACCATGATATCGTCCTTGGGCGCAGGGCCAGCATCCTTGTAGGCGGGCGATCCCATGGTCGTGGGTAAGCCTTTGGCGTCGGCCAGATCCTTTATAGCGAGCGGCAACCCGTGCATCGGGCCTTTCACAGGGCCCCTATCGGCGGCGCGGGCCATGTTCATCGCAGCTTCTCCGTCGATCTGCGAAACGATGGCGTTGAGTTTGGGATTGACCTCGTCGATCCGTGCGAGCGTGGCTTCCATCAGCTCCACCGCCGAAATCTCGCGCCGCGCAATCATCGCGGCCAGATCGACCGCGTCCCGGTTCAGTAATTCGTTCATGCTGCTCTCCCTCGCGCTCATGGGAAGGCAAGGCAAAGCTTCCGTCAAGCGGTAGGGATCAGTCTTCGGCGTTGGCCTCGGCGCGGGACTTGCCCGAAACCTGCAAGGCCAGCGTGGCCGCCATGAATCCGTCGAGATCACCGTCGAGCACACCTTGGGTGTCGGAGGTCTCATGGCCGGTCCGCAGGTCTTTCACCATCTGGTAGGGCTGCAGAACGTAGGAGCGGATCTGGTTGCCCCAGCCCGCATCGCCTTTGGATTCGTGCGCCTCGTTGATCGCCGCGTTCCGCTTGTCGAGCTCCATCTGATAGAGCCTCGATTTCAGCGCGTTCATGGCGATCTCGCGGTTCTGGTGCTGCGATTTCATCGAGCTTGTGGTGACGATGCCGGTGGGCAGGTGGGTAATCCGCACGGCCGAGTCGGTGGTGTTGACGTGCTGGCCGCCCGCGCCCGAAGAGCGATAAGTATCAATACGGATATCGGAGGGGTTCACCTCGATCTCGATATTGTCGTCGACCACGGGATAGACCCAGACCGAACAGAAGGACGTATGCCGCCGTGCCGCGCTGTCATAGGGCGAGATACGAACGAGCCGGTGCACGCCCGATTCCGATTTGAGCCAGCCATAGGCATTGGGCCCGCTGATCTTATAGGCGGCGGATTTGATTCCCGCCTCTTCGCCCGCGCTCTCCGATTGCAGTTCGACCTTGTAGCCATGCTGCTCGGCCCAGCGGACATACATCCGCGCCAGCATCGAGGCCCAGTCGCAGCTTTCGGTGCCGCCTGCGCCCGAGTTGATCTCGAGGAAGGTGTCGTTGCCGTCCGCCTCGCCGTCGAGCAGAGCCTCGAGCTCTTTCTGCGCGGCCTTTTCCTTCAACGCCTTGAGCGAGGCTTCCGCCTCTTTGACAACCTCGGCATCGTCTTCCATCTCGCCCAGCTCGATGAGCTCGATGTTGTCGCTCAGATCGCGCTTGATCGCCTCATAGTTCTCGATGGCATCAACCAGCATCTGCCGCTCGCGCATCATCTTTTGCGCGGCTTCGGGGTCGTTCCAAAGGCTCGGATCTTCGACGCGCGCGTTGAATTCCTCGAGGCGATACTTCGCCGTCTCCCAGTTCATCCGCTGGGCAAGAAGGCTGAGCGATTTCTCGATCGCGGCTACGATGTTTTGCGTCTCGGCGCGCATGGTTCTTCCGTTCGTGGTCCCAAGGGCGGGTTCGGGGGTCATTACCCTGCCAGACCGGCACGGGCAAGCGGCGAGGCTCTAGTAGAGGCCGCCGGAGGAAAGCGTGCCGAAGGTGGCCTTGGGGCCAACGGTGGCCGTGCCGCCCGAGGAGGTGATGACCTGACGGACCTCGGGCGGGATCTCATCCACGAGCGGCAGATCGGCCGCCATAGCAAAGCCGCCGTCATAGGTGATGCCAAAGACGGGCTCTTCGCCGAGGCGGAAGCATTCGTTGCTCACGCTCTCTCCCTGCGCCTCGATCGTCAGGCGCGCGCCGGTATAGCGGTCGATTTTGATGAACTGGCATTCGTCGGGGATCTTGAACGGTCCGCCGCCGAATTCCTTGACCGCCTCGGTCATGAATTCGTTGAAGACGGGGCCGCACACGCCGCCACCCGAAGCCGCCTTGCCCAACCCCTTGGGCACATCAAAGCCGATGTAGCAGCCGGCAACGATATTGGAGGTAAAGCCCACAAACCAGACATCTTTGGCGTCGTTCGTGGTACCGGTCTTGCCGGCGGTCGGCACCGGCAGGTTGACCGTACGGCTCGCCGTGCCGCGCTGGACCACACCCTGCATCATGGAGGTGAGCTGATAGGCCGTCACCGCGTTCATGATCCGCTCACGGTTAGTCATGATCATCGGCCCCTGCTCGGGCGAGATGAGACTCACCTGCCCGCAATCGACGCAGGTGCGCTGGTCGTGGCGATAGACGGTTCGGCCATAGCGATCCTGCACGCGGTCGACGAGGGTCGGCTCGACCCGCTCGCCG
>JBFEXG010000347.1:0-2330 GCA_041546005.1 Paracoccaceae bacterium | reverse complement strand
GTGCTTCCAATAATTATCGCGCGATTGGTGGCTGGCCCAAAGGGGCGAGAGGAACGGCTCGTTTTCGAGACGCCTGATCCAGTCATCCCGCCAATCGTTGCGGAGCATCGGATCGGGCGGGCGCGACGAATAGGAGAGCATGACCGCCCCCCAGCCGAGGTTTTCCCCCAGAAGGCAGCCGCCCTTGAAATGGATGTCGTCGGCAAAGCGGTCGGTCGTCGAGCAGACTGTCACGACGGCCTTGAGCGCAGGCGGGCGCAGCGCGGCGGTCTGCAGGCAATTGAACCCGCCCCAGCTCTTGCCCATCATTCCGACCTTGCCAGTGCACCACGGCTGGGCGGCAAGCCAAGCTACGACCTCGCAAGCGTCGGACAACTCTTGCTCAGTATATTCATCGGCCATCAGCCCTTCGCTGTCGCCGTTGCCCCGCATATCGACCCGCACGGCGGCATAGCCGTGCCCGGCGAAATAGGGGTGCATTAGCTCGTCGCGCGGCAGGGTTCCGTCGCGCTTGCGGTAGGGGATGTATTCAAGGACGGCCGGGACAGGATCAGATGCGGCATCCTTTGGCATCCATATCCGCGCCGACAGCCGGCACCCGTCGCTGAGAATGATCCCC
The DNA here is from genome assembly GCA_041546005.1 of Paracoccaceae bacterium. Lineage (GTDB taxonomy): Bacteria > Pseudomonadota > Alphaproteobacteria > Rhodobacterales > Rhodobacteraceae > RFZI01. The sequence continues at coordinate 1,711 of JBFEXG010000347.1, read as the reverse complement.
TGATCGGGTATCTCGGTGACCTCGCGCGGGAATTCCGTGATGTGGCGCATCATGATCCAGATTCTTGTGCAGCTTGGCCAGACTAGGGGGGCAAATCCAAACCTGCCAAGTCCCCAGAGCGACACTTGCACAAAAAAAAACGCGGGCTGAGCGCCCGCGTTTGTCGTTTATTCCAACGATGGGATCAGTTGACGGCTTTGGCCTCGACAAGATCGCGCTCGACCGGTGCGGCGCTTGCAATCTCGATCCGGCGCGGCTTGAGCGCTTCGGGCACTTCGCGCTGCAAATCGATGTTCAGCATCCCGTTCTCGTGGCTCGCGCCTTTCACATGAACGTGGTCGGCAAGGTGGAACCGGCGCTCGAAGGCGCGGGTGGCGATGCCGCGATGCAGGAAGACGCGCGCCTCGTTCTCGGCGGCTTTGCGGCCCGAAACGAAAAGGGTGTTTTCGCGAACCTCAACGGCGAGGTCTTCGTCGGCAAAACCGGCAACGGCAATCGAGATGCGCCAGCCGTCTTCGGCGGTCTTCTCGATGTTATAGGGGGGATAGCTTTGGCCAGGGGCTTCGCTGGCGAAAACACGGTCCATCAGGTCGGCGATCTGGTCGAATCCGACGGTGGAACGGTAAAGGGGTGTGAGATCAAAGGTGCGCATGGGTTATCCTCCATTGAGCGACAACGTTCGGCCTTCCCGAGGGGACAGGCAGGGATCCGAGGCCCGCTTGGCACCTCGGTCTCCTAGATTTGGGGTTGGCTTTTGCCCCTTTCAAGGGCTCAGGGCTGAACGAACTTCGCGCCCGTTTCCGTCCGTTCACCAGGTGTGATGACCCGCTGGCCGCCATTGGACCAAGCCGGAGCGGATTCGACGAAATGGGTCATCAGGTCATCAAAGGCGGTTCCGAGGTCGGGCCCGATGCTCACCGGCTGGTCCTCGAGCTTGGCCATAGCCGAGATGATCGAAACCACTTTGGCAATGCCGTTTTGCACCTCGAACACCGGCGCGCCGCTGGCGCCGAAATCGGCATCGCAATCCATGATGACGATCCCGTCCTGAACGCCGATCACGCCGCAAAGGTCTTGCAGTGAGGGGGCGGTATCTCGGTCGCGGGCGTAGGAGACGACAGCGAGCTCGTCCGCGGCGCCGGCGTCACCGGCAATGGCAAAGGGTGTGACCTTGGAGGTGCGGATCGGTTGGCTCAACTCAAGAAGCGCCATGTCGAAAGGAACGGCATCGGTGCTGCGACGACCGAGGCGCAGAATATAGGCCGGATGCGCCACCGCCCGCCGCACATCCCGATAGGCTTCGGCGCGGCCCGTGCGCAGGCCTGCGAGGAAATGAAACCGGGTTGCGCCAATTTCCGATCCGTCCTTGTCGAAAAGGCAATGCGCGGCGGTCAGAACAAGGTCTTCGGCTATGAGCGCCCCGCTGCAAAAGCCCTTGCCGTCGATATCGACGCGCCCGACGCCCTCCCAGCCTTTGCCATCCTGCCCCGTCTGGAGCGAGATCAGGCCAGTGCCTTGAGCGGCCACGCCGGAGGCGAGGCAGAGCCACAAAGCAAGCAATCGAATGAGCCGGATCATCCTGTCGTCCTCGAGCCCCCGTCTTGGCGCGGGGCCGAGGCCAGCTTACGCCATCACCGCAGAATTGGAATATCCGACTTGGGCCGCCCGTGTTCGCCTATCGCAGGCGGGATCGGCCCGCCGGTGACCCAAT
>JBFEXG010000195.1:0-4808 GCA_041546005.1 Paracoccaceae bacterium | reverse complement strand
TCAGAAACCGCACGTCGCGAGTTGGCCGAAAACTATGTAGGCCTGCCCTATTAACGGGCAGGCGCCTCTGGCCTAGTTGAACATGGTGTCCGGCAGGATCAGCGAGATCTGCGGGAAGGCGATCAGAATGCCGATCGCCAAAACCATCATGCCCCAAAACGGAACAACCCCGCGGAAAATGTCAGCCAGCGGCACCTTTGGGGCGACCGATTTTACGATGAAGACATTAAGCCCGACCGGCGGCGAGATGAGGCCCATCTCGAGCGCCAGCACGACCAGAACGCCAAACCAGATCGGGTCGATGCCCAAGTCCAGAATGATCGGGAAGAAGATCGGCAGCGTCAGCACAAGCATCGCAAAGCCTTCGAGGAAGCACCCGAGCACCAAATAGATCGACAGGATCAGGATCAGCGTGCCGATCTGCCCGAGCCCAAAACCGACGATGAACTCGCCCACAGCATCAGGGATATGGCTGAGTGCGATGAACGGGTTGATCAGGTGTGCAGCGATCAGGATGAGCATGACCGTTGCGGTGGTGGTGACCGAGTCTTTCGCCGCTTCCCAAAACTGGCGAAGCGACAGGCTGCGCGTGACGACCCCGATCAGGATGACGACACCAGCGCCAACGGCAGAGGCCTCTACCGGGGAAAAGAGGCCGCCATAGATGCCGCCGATGGTCAAAAGGATCACGCCGACGATCGGCAGAGCCCCCGCCAAAGCGCGGAGCTTCTCGGGGAAGGTCGTCGCGGGGCCGGCCGGGCCAAAGCCGGGGCGGAAGGTGCAGATCACCATGATCGCGACAATGAAGAGAAGAAGCAGAAGGATGCCGGGCAAGACGCCTGCAAGGAACAGACGGCCAATCGATTGCTCGGTCAGGATCGCGTAGATCACGAAGCCAGTCGAGGGCGGGATCAGGATACCTAGCGTGCCGCCCGCGGCGACAACGCCGGTCGAGAGGCGCGGGTCATAATCGTAGCGGTCCATCTCGGCGAGAGCGACCTTGCCCATGGTCAAAGCCGAAGCCACGGACGAACCCGACAACGCGGCAAAGCCACCGCATCCGATAACCGTCGCCGAGGCGAGGCCGCCGCGGAATTCACCGATCAGGGCATAGGCGGCGTCATAAAGGCGGCGGCTCATGCCCGTGATTGAGGCAACGTTGCCCATAAGAATGAAGAGCGGCACCACCACAAGCTGCGGCGAGGAGGCCAAGGTAAAAGCCTCAGACGCTAAAAGGCCAAAGGCGGATCGGCTGCTATCGATGGCGGTTATTCCGAAAAAGCCCACGACAAACATCGCGAAAGCAACGGGAATCCGAATGATCAGCAGCACAAAGAGAATGATGATCCCGATAAAACCGATCGCGGAAGCGGTCATACTTGAACTTCTTTCTGAACGTCACGGCCGGCAAAAGCGAGTTCGACAGCGCGCAGCAGCATACCGGCTGCGGTCACCAAAGCCAGAATAGAAAGCGCATTCTGGAACCAGAGTTTCTTGAGTGGCAGGAGATTGGTCTGAAGGTTCAGCATGGCGGAGATCTTGGCGCTGTCGTTCACCGCCCACGCCATCGCCGCGAAAATCACGGCACCCGTCAGCGCAGAAAGCACATCGACCGAGCGATTGAACCAGCGCGGGAAATAGGCTTCAAAGAGGTCGACCGCCACGTGACCGCCGCGACGATCACAGATCGCCATGCCTCCGAACACGAGGATAACCATCGTCATCGTGACCAGATCCTGCGAGCCATAAAGGGGCGAGCCCAGCGCGCGACCGATCACATCATAGAGGATAACCCCGACCTCCCCAAGGAGGCCGAGGGTCCCGAAAACAGCGGACAGGCCGATCAGCCTGTCCGCCCAAGTTCTTGCGAAAGTGAGCAAGCCCTATTCGCCCCGCATCGCAGCCAGCGCAGCAGCGCCATCGACGCTGGCAACGTAGGCATCGACCACACCTTGGATCGCAGCCGAGAAGGCGGCGATTTCTTCGGCGGTCAGATCGACCATGACGTTCTTGCTATCGGCGCGTGCCGCTTCAAGCGAGGCGTTGGCGGTTGCATACCATGCCTCTTCGGCGCTCTTGGAGAGCACTTCACCGGCAACAGCGTCGATCGCGGCCTGTTGATCGGCCGGCAGGCTGTCGTACTTGGCCTGGGTCATGACGGTGTAGAAGCTCAGACGGCCAAGCGGCGCGCCGAGGATGATCGCATCGGCCACTTCGTCGAGTTTGAAGTCGATAAGGGTCGAGGAGCCGGTGAAGACACCGTCAATGAGGCCGGTCTGCAGCGCGTTGTAAACCTCGCTGATCGGCATCTGAACCGGGGTCGCGCCCAGAGCGACGGCAACCTCGGCAGCGGTGGCGCCGGCAACGCGGATCTTCAGGCCAGCCAGATCGGCGGGCGAGTGGATTTCCTTGTTGCGCATGATCATGACGTTCGGCTCAGAGGTCCAGAGCGCGAGGGTCTTCACGCCCGGGAATTCGCCTGCGAGGTGATCGTTGTAGGCGGCCAAGAGGCCGATGTAGCCCGGCACGCCATCGTCGATCGCGCCCGGAAGCTCGGCGATCATCGTCTTGCCAAACTGCGACGAGGTATAGCCCGGAAGGCCCCAAGCCACGTCAGCCACACCCTGCAGGACGCGCACATACTGCTCGACCGGGCCAGCGCCCAGCTCGCCGCCGTGATAGCCACGAACAGTCAGCGCGCCGCCGGTGGCCGCCGAAACCTCGCTGTTCATCAACTCGATGACCGAGGCGTTGATGGTGTGGAACGGCGGGGTGAAGTTGGCAAACTTCAGTTCCTCAGCGGCAACCGAGCTGCCGATGACAGCGGCAACCGCAGCCGCGACGAAAGAGAACTTCATTTTCATTCTGTGTTTCCTCCCAGTTGTTGACCCGCCCCCTCCCGGACCGGTGTCAATTGCGCGGGACGATAGCGAACCACCGTCCCGCGCCCTAATCATTTCTACGACCCAGCTATTAGGTCTGGCTATACCTTTGATTTGGTGCGCCAGCTGTCGGCGTAGTTTTCACGGGCTTCACGCGCATAAGGTGTGGGCGACACGCGCACCCGGATCTGCGCCTGCTTGTGCTTTTCGGCCGAGGTCTTCTGCGTCGACTCCGGCTCGCCCCAGACCAGGGTCAGAACGTCGCCTTCCTGCACATCGGCATCAACCACGCCCAGCGAGAGCATGCAACGCTCGTTGTAGGAATAGCCGTTGAACATCGACATGCCCACCTGCTTGCCATCCTTCAGGATCAGGTCGGCGCTCGAAGAAGCATAGTTCGGCTGCGGGAAATCGATCCATTTGTAGTGGTCTTCGCCCGGACGGAAGGCCGACGAGATCACATTGACCACATCCTCGGCGTTCCATTCGAAGGTGACCTTCTTGCGGTTTTTTGCCCCACGCATCTTTTCAAGCGCGGCCTTGCCGATGAAGTCGTCCTTCTTCCAGCCGATGTAGAAATCATAGCCGAGCTCGAAGGGGTTCACATAGTAGTCTTCGATGTTGTCGCTCACCTGGCTGCCGCCGATGGAACCGGCCGCCTCATAGGAATCAGCGCCAAGCCAGTCACGATAATCCTTGAGCATACCGTCGCCGGTGTAGATGCCCGGCAGAGGCGAGGGGATCCAGCCCGACTCGAGCGTGTTGGTGGAATAGGCGCGGCTGCCGACCTGACGCAGATCGACGCCCACCTTGCGGGCGGCCTCGAGGATGGTCGACTGGATGTAATCCTTGTCGGCATAGGGGCCCCAGATCTCGAGGCCCGGCGCGCCGGCCATGCCGTGGCGCAGCGCCTGGACGCGCTTGGAGCCGACGTTGATCCAGTCGACATGAAAGAACTTGATATCCGGAACCGGACCACTGTTGATCGCGGTAAAGATCTTGTCGGCCTCGGGCCCTTGGATCTGGAAGCGATAGTGGGTGCGATAGATCGCCTTGCCATCGGGCCGCGAGTTGGAGCGCGGATCGTGGTGCAGGCGGACCTTCCAGCTGCCGACAGCGGCCTGAAACTTGACCCAGTTGGCGGTGGGGGCGCGGCCGACGAGCACGAATTTGTCCTCAAGCTCGCGGAAAATGATCATGTCGCCGATCACATGGCCCGCAGGCGTCACCGGCACGAAGTGCTTGGCGCGGTTGAGATCGAAGTTCGAGAAGCTGTTGATGCCGACATGGGCAAGGAAGGCGGCCGCATCCGGGCCTTCGACGATCAGCTCGTCCATATGGTGGGTCTGGTCGAACAGCACCGCGCTGTCGCGCCAGGCGCGCTGTTCATCACGCCAGTTGGTGTATTCCGGGGCAACAACCGGATAGACATACATCCCGATCTGCGAATTCCGCAGCATTTGCACCGGGTTCTTGTGTTTGGCCATAACGTCGGAAAGGCTAGGCATCTTCAGGTCTCCTTGAGTGGTGTCAGTTGGCCGAGACGAGCGCCAGACCGGGGACTTTGTCCGCCAGGCTGGGATCGCCGCGCATGAGGTATTCGAGGTTTTCCCGCGCGAGCCGCGCGTGTTCGCGGGCCAGCGCCTCGGCGCGGGCCCCCTCGCGATCGCGGATCGCGGAAAAGAGTTCACGGTGCTGGCGCTGGGCGCGCGTAAGCGACTGTTGGAAATCAGGGATGATTTCCTGCCCCTGCAGGAACGCCGAAGGCGAAGCGAGCGGAAGACGGGTCACGCGTTCGACCTCGCGCTCGACAATCGGGCTCTTGGCCAGCCGCGACAGGATCTTGTGAAAGGCTTCGTTGTGCCGAACATAGGCCGCGAAATCGAGGCCGCTCGGGCGGGAAAGCGCAAGGTCGATGGCATCGAG
>JBFEXG010000008.1:0-22212 GCA_041546005.1 Paracoccaceae bacterium | reverse complement strand
CGGATCGAGACGCCGGGGGCCAGAAGGCTCATGTTATGGGCGATGTGATCGACGCCGATCTTCATCGCTTCGATCATGTCGGGGCGGGGCTTTTGATCGCCGATCCACCATGTGCGGCTTATGTCGACGCAGATGCCGTAGGAGCCGATCAGGTCGGTATCGAAAGCGACGATCTCGTTATTCTGAACGATGCGGGGCCCGCATTCCTGAAACCACGGGTTGGTGCGGGGGCCGGAGGCGAGGAGGCGGGTCTCGATCCACTCGCCGCCACGGCGGATGTTTTCGGCGTGTAGGACGGCCCAGATATCGTCTTCCGACATATGGCCGCCCGGAACGCCTGCGCGTGCCGCGCGCTCCATCTCGGTCACGGCGGTTTCGCAGGCGTGGCTGGCGCAGCGCATAGCGAGGATTTCGTCGGGGCCTTTGATCGAGCGGGCCTTTTCAGTGAGTTCCTCGCCGGGCAGGACGGTCATGCCGCAGGCCTCGAGTGCGCGAAGCCCGTGGATCATCACCTTGTCGACGCCGATCCGCAGATTGCCGCCTGCGTGCTCTTTCAGAAGCTGGCGCACCTCGTTGGAGAAGAGATCCGCCGCCGGTTCGATCTTGTCGCCGCGGTCGAAATAGAAGAAATCGGCGCCGCTGCGTTGCTCTTTCACCAAGTGGTTGAACTTGCTGAGGAACATGGCGTTTTTGTAGTCCCAGACCACCATGTAGCCATCGGCGCAGACCATGCAGGCGCGGAAGGCGTTGTGGGTGTTCCACAGTTGCATATTGGTCGAGTCGGTCGCGTAGCGGATGTTTAAAGGGTCAAACATCAGGATCGCGCCATAATCCCGCGCGTTGACCGCATCGACGAGGCGCTTGTGGCGGAAGGCGCGCATCCGTTCGAGATCGGGGGGCACGAGGCCCGCGGCGGCCCATTCAGCAAAGGCGAGCTGGGTGGGCCCGATTTCCATGCGGTCATTGTCGTTCGGGGTGCCATCGGCGAGGCGGGCGCCGCGGGTGGGGTCGATCTTGCGGCGGTCGCGGTAGGGGGCTTCCATGGGGGGCTCCGTGCAGGTTTGGCCCATGCTGAGACGCTGCGCCGCGGCTGTCCGGCACGAAATCGACATTTCCGGGTGTGGATTCTCCACAGTGGATGCGGTGAAAGGAGGGATGCAGCCGAATCCGATCCTCCAGACCGCCATCCCCGAAGAGCAACGCGCCGCCGCCGCGGCGCGGCTTCCGGCCATGCAACCGGTCAGGCCGGGTGAGTGGCTGCGGCAGGACGAGGCTTTTGCGGGCCAGTTGGCCGAGAAGGCGCGGCTGATTGCCGAGATGCCCGAAAGGGTCATGGCGATCCTGCCCGAGGCGAAGGATGCGGCGGGCGAGCTTCTGACCGTGGTCATGGCCGAGCTGGCGCTGAACCCGCGCTACCGGATGGAAGGCGAAGGGGTGCGGCGGCCGGACAACCGGCTGGTGACGATCGACACCCATGCGCCCTTGCTCACGCTCTCGCGCCTCGTGCAGGAAGATTTCTGCATCTTGCAGAAGCAGGGGGACGAACATGTTCTGACCGCCGCACTCCTGTGCTTTCCTTCGGCCTGGACACTTTCCGAGAAGATCGGCAAGCCGCTCACCTCGATCCATGTGCCGGTGCCGAGCTACGACGCGGGGATCGCGGCGCGAGTGCAGCGGCTCTTTGACGGGGTGCAGCCGGGGCGGCCGGTCTGGCGGGCCAATTACCTGAGGTATGATCTGCCTGACCTTCATCAGCCGCATACCGAGGCAAATCCGCGCCCCGTGGGCAATGCAAATAGCCCCTATGAGCGCAGCGAACGCCAGACGGTTCTACGGCTCCCGGGAACGGGAGCCGTGGTGTTTTCCATCCATACGACGATGGTGCGGCGCTTGGGCGCCTGATCAGACCAAGAACGACAAAACGCCGTTGCCGAGGCTGGTCTGGGCGATACCGATCAACGCACCCGTGACCGCAAGGGCGCGGGCCGAGGTATTGAAGTCTTCCTTGGCAAAGGCCGAGTAGGCCATCATGGCAGCGCCCACCGGGAGCGACAGAGCGATAACCGAGGCGTTGACCGCGTAGATCGCCGCACGTTCCTGAAGCGAGCGCTCTGCGATTGCCGCTTTGACGTCTGAACCTTCGACCGGATCATAGAGCGCCGAGCGCACGGAAGCGTGAAAAGCACCTTCGTTGAAAGGGCTGAGGCTGTCGAAATCGGGCAGGACCGTTTCGCTTGGGGCCGGAACCTTGCGACCGCGGCGTGGCGCGTCTGCATGGGCCGCGGGGTGGGTTGGGCGCGGGCGCACCCGGGAGGGATCGGGCAGGCTTGTCTGAACCTCGTCCGAGGCAACCATCCGCGCCTCAAGCTCTGCATCGAAACGGCGTTCGAGCGTCGGCAGGATCGAATCGGGATCGACCTGCGGCGCGCGGCGACGGGTCGGCGTCTTGGCGGCTGCGACCAGCGGTTCCGGAACGATGTCGACGTCCTCATATTCTTCTTCGGCCGCAGCTTCGGCCAAGGCCGGCCAAATCTTTTCAAGAACCGTGTCGAATACGTTTTCGTCAAAGACCTGATCGAGTTCGAGCCAGAGGAAGCGGTCGGACGTATGTTGTGCCTCGATCCGCTCAACAAGGCCTCGGCAGACATCCTGTCGGTGCAGGAACAATGGGCAGCGCTCTTGCGATTCGGGGCTGGAGCCGATCGAGACGATCACCGCCGAGGCATAGCGCTGGGCTTCGGGCAATTCGGGGAAATCGCGCTTGAAATCGGCATAGGCGAGGCAGATGCGTACGGTCGTCAGATCGAAGACAACGAAATCCTCGTATTTCGACATCTTCTTGCAGGTGATCCCTTCGTGATCGGAGAGGGCCTGCCCAAGTTCGTCGACAAGAGACCGGAAATCCAAGCTGCTCGGCTTGGCATAGCAAAGCGCGGCGATGGTGCTGGTCGGATGTTCATTCATCGGATCAATCCTAACGGAGTGGGTCAGGTTGATTCAGCATGAGGATTGTGGGGGGAATGCGGGGCAAATGGGGTTTTTTCGGGCAGACTGTTCCCGAATGAGACCAAACTTGGGCGGCGCCACCGGCTGCGCGAAACGAAAAAGGCGCCCGAAGGCGCCTTTTTGCTAGGATAGGAAGCTGATCAGCAGCTGTAGTACATCTGGTACTCGATCGGGTGCGGGGTGTGCTCGAAGGCATAGACCTCTTCCCACTTGAGCGCGATGTAGCCATCGAGCTGGTCACGGGTGAAGACGTCGCCGGCGAGCAGGAACTCGTGATCCTTCTCGAGCTCTTCGAGAGCCTCGCGGAGCGAGCCGCAGACGGTCGGGATCTGGGCCAGCTCTTCCGGCGGCAGATCATAGAGGTCTTTGTCCGAAGCGGCGCCCGGGTCGATCTTGTTCTTGATGCCGTCGAGGCCGGCCATCATCAGAGCGGCGAACGCGAGGTAGGGGTTCGCTGCCGGATCGGGGAAGCGGGCTTCGACGCGCTTCGCCTTCGGCGACTCGGTCCACGGAATACGGACGCAGCCCGAGCGGTTGCGGGCCGAGTAGGCGCGCAGAACGGGGGCCTCGAAGCCGGGGATCAGACGCTTGTAGCTGTTGGTCGAGGGGTTGGTGATCGCGTTGAGCGCCTTGGCGTGCTTGAGGATGCCGCCGATGAAGTAGAGCGCTTCCTGCGAAAGATCGGCGTATTTGTCGCCCGAGAAGAGCGGCTTGCCGTCTTTCCAGATCGACATGTTGACGTGCATCCCCGAGCCGTTGTCGCCCTTCATGGGCTTGGGCATGAAGGTCGCGGTTTTGCCATAGGCAGCGGCGACGTTGTGGATGACGTATTTGTACTTCTGGATGTTGTCGGCCTGCTCGACCAGACCGCCGAAGATCATGCCAAGCTCGTGCTGAGCGGTGGCAACCTCGTGGTGGTGCTTGTCGACCTTGATGCCCATGCGTTTCATGGTCGAGAGCATCTCAGAGCGGATGTCCTGGCTGGCATCAATCGGGTTGACCGGGAAGTAGCCGCCCTTGTGCATTGCACGGTGGGCGAGGTTGCCGGCCTGATATTCGGTGTCGGTGTTCCAGGCCGCATCTTCGCTGTCGATCTGGAACGAGACTTTCGACGGGGTGACCGAGTAGCGCACATCGTCAAAGAGGAAGAATTCAGCTTCCGGGCCAAAGTAGGCGGTGTCGCCAATGCCCGAGGACTTGAGGTAGGCTTCGGCCTTTTTGGCGGTCTGGCGCGGGCAGCGCGGATAGACTTCGCCGGTGTCGGGCTCGACCACGTCGCAGTGAATGCACAGGGTCTTCTCGGCATAGAAGGGATCGATATAGGCCGAGGAGGCATCCGGCATCAGCTTCATGTCGGACTGGTCGATGGATTTCCAGCCGGCGATCGACGAGCCGTCGAACATGAAGCCTTCTTCGAGGAAGTCTTCGTCGACGAGGTCGCAGACCACGGTCACGTGCTGGAGCTTGCCTTTGGGATCAGTGAAGCGGATGTCGACGTAGTCGATCTCCTCATCCTTGATCAGTTTGAGAACGTCAGCGTTGTTCATCAGATGGGTCCTTCCGAGATGAATTTCGGGTGATTAGACGGCATCGTCACCGGTTTCACCGGTGCGGATGCGAATGGCTTGTTCGACGGGGTAGACGAAAATCTTGCCGTCGCCGATCTTGTCGGTCTTGGCAGCGCCGATGATGGCGGCGATGGCGGCGTCGACCTGATCGTCCGACAGGACGACCTCGATCTTCACCTTGGGCAGGAAGTCGACAACATATTCCGCGCCACGATAGAGCTCGGTGTGGCCCTTCTGACGGCCGAAGCCCTTGACCTCGACAACGCTGAGGCCCTGAACGCCAGCATCTTGCAGCGCTTCTTTCACTTCGTCGAGCTTGAAGGGCTTAATGATCGCTTCGATCTTCTTCATGGATTTCGACTCCCCCTAGTGAGCGGTTCAAGGCGTCTGACCACTTCTCTTGAGGGGGAACAATTGGCTAGGGTGATGGGGAAGGCTCATCGAGGGGCAAAATTGCCGATCTGCACAAAATTTAGGCAGATAGGCGCAAAAGCGGGCAGGATGAAAACTTTGGGACAATTTCCATGAGCGTTTTGTTGAGAGCTTCGGAAATGCGCGCAGCCGAGGGCCGGACAATCGAGTCCGGCCGTGCGAGTGGCGCGATGCTCATGGAGCGGGCCGCACGCGGGGTTTTTGAGGCGATCTGTGCGGCTTGGCCTGAGCCGGCGGCGGGGCAGGCGAAAGCCGCAGTGCTTTGCGGGCCGGGCAACAATGGCGGGGATGGGTTCGTTGTCGCGCGGCTCTTGGCCGAGCTCGGCTGGGACGTCGTCGCCTATTTTAGCGGCGATCCCGCAAAGCTGCCCCAAGATGCGCTATCAGCCTATCGGCAATGGGTGGGACCAACCCGCCCGCTGTCAGAGTTTAGGAATAGCGGCGGCGAGATCATCGTTGATGCGCTGTTTGGCACGGGGCTGGCGCGAGCGGTTTCTGGAGAGTTTCTCGCGGCGCTCAAGGCGGCCGCAGATCGACCCAGTCAGTCGAAGCTGGTCGCTGTCGATCTTTTGTCGGGGTTTTCGAGCGAAACCGGGCAATTGCCGGAGGGATCCGAGGCGTATCCCGCCCACCTTGTCGCCGACCTGACAGTTACCTTCCAAGCGCCGCGGCTAGGGCACTATACCGGCGCCCTGCCAGCGAGGTCCGGCACCCTCGTGGTGGTTCCGATCGGGGTGGATCTGCCGGAGGGCGATGATCTGGTGCGTTTGATTGAGCCGCCCGCACCCGAGCGGCTCGCCAAGGCCCAATTGGGCCACAAATTCGGGCATGGGCACGCGCTTGTTATTGCGGGCGGGCCTGCAAAAGGTGGCGCGGCGAGGTTGGCGGCGCGAGGGGCGCTGCGCGTCGGGGCAGGGCTGGTCACAGTCGGCGCGTGCCAAGAGGCGTTGGCCGAAAACGCCGCGCGGCTTGATGCGATCATGCTGTGTCAGATCGACGGGGGCGAAGATTTACAGGCCGCTTTGGCCGATCCGAGAATCACGGCGCTTTGTCTCGGGCCGGGGCTTGGGCTGGACGCGGGGGCGAGTGCGCTCCTCGGTGCGGCGCTAGGCTGGATCATGCCGCCTGATGCGCCGCTGATCGACGGGACCGATGCCCAAATTGCTGCCCATATGCGACGCTACGGGCGCCGGGTGCCGGTGGTGCTCGACGCCGATGCGCTGACGCTCTTGGCGTCCGAAGGCGGCTTTGAGACGAGGCTCCATGAAGGCTGTGTCCTCACCCCGCACGAAGGCGAGTTTGCGCGGTTGTTTCCCGACCTGACCGGGCCGGACAAGGCCGAACGGGTGCGGGCTGCCGCCAAACGGGCGGGCTGTATCGTGGTTTTGAAGGGCCCCGATACGGTCGTCGCTGTGCCGGATGGGCGGGTTTGGATCGGCGGCGCGTTCTATGACCGGGCCGCACCATGGCTGGCCACCGCTGGGTCGGGCGACGTTCTGGCCGGGATGATCGCTGGCCTGATGGCGCGGGGATTTGTGCCGGAGGGTGCGGCCTGCATGGCCGTATGGCTTCATCAGGAAGCGGGGCGGCGGCTGGGTGCGGGCTTGATTGCCGAAGATATTCCGGAGGCTTTGCCCGCAATCTTGCGCGATCTTGGTGCCTAGACTTAGATCGCTGTCGTGGCGATTTCGATCCCGTCCGCATAGATGATGTGCTGGCGATCGAACATGAGTTCGAAAACCTTCAGCCGTGCCTCGCTGCGCCGGAAGACGAAATCGTCGTCGATCATTAGCTTTGAGGGCACGAGGGCATAGGTCGAGCCGATCAGAACCTCGGCCCGCCAATCCCGCAAATGCACAAGGGCTTGTGGCGGGACCAGCATGTCGCGGCGGGGGCGGGTATGGCCGAGGGCACCTGCTTTGATGGAAATGGGAGCGATCCGCGCCCACCCCGATTCTATGCCCCGCAGTATTACGAGGCCCGCATCGCGGGAGATGATCCTTGCCCCGGGCGCAAGATCTTCGACCGCGACCTCGCCTTCGATCGTCATGATCCGCGTTCCAGCGATTAGGCCGGCGGTTTCGACCGCCACGAAATGCTCGGCGGCCGGTAATTTTTCGGCAAGGAGGGGCATGGCAGCGCTCGTCTTTGTCTTCACAGCCATATCTCGGGTGCAAATGTGGCGGAATTCGGATCAAGGCCAATTTGTTTCGTTGAAAAATCGGACGTTTTTCCCCTCGCATCCGCCGCTTGGCTTTGATAGACACCGCCCCAATCCGGGGGTGGGCTCAAACCTGCCCCCTTTGATCATGCGGGTGTGGCGAAATTGGCAGACGCACCAGATTTAGGTTCTGGCGCCGCAAGGCGTGGGGGTTCAAGTCCCTCCACCCGCACCAGATAGGAAAGAAGGACGACAGATGCAGGTCACCGAGACCCTGAACGAAGGCCTCAAGCGCGGATACGCCATCATTGTGACGGCGGGCGAGCTTGATGCGAAGGTCAACGAAAAACTGATCGAGGCCCAGCCCGAGATCGAGATGAAGGGCTTCCGCAAGGGCAAGGTGCCGATGGCCCTCCTTCGCAAGCAGTACGGCCAGCGCCTTTTGGGTGAAGCCATGCAGGATGCCATCGACGGCGCGCTGAACAGCCATCTGGAATCCTCGGGTCACCGCCCCGCCGCCCAGCCGGAAATCAAGATGACCAACGAAGCCTGGAAAGAGGGCGACGACGTTCACGTTGAGGTTCTCTACGAGACCCTGCCGGACGTTCCGGAAGTCGATTTCAAAAAGATCAAGCTCGAGCGTATGGTCGTGAAGGCCGATGAGGCTTCGGTGACCGAAGCTCTCGAGAACCTCGCCAAGACCGCACAGAACTTTGAAGACCGCAAGAAGGGCTCCAAGGCCAAGGACGGCGATCAGGTCGTGATCGACTTCGTCGGCAAGGTTGACGGCGAAGCCTTCGAAGGCGGTTCGGCCGAGGACTATCCGCTGGTTCTGGGTTCCAACTCCTTCATCCCCGGCTTTGAAGCCGGTCTCGTCGGCGTCAAAGCCGGCGAAGAGAAGGACGTGGAAGTCACCTTCCCCGAGAACTATGGCGCCGAGAACCTTGCTGGCAAAGCCGCTGTCTTCACCTGCACCGTGAAAGCTGTGAAAGAGCCGAAAGCGGCCGAGATCAACGACGAACTCGCCAAGCAGTTCGGCGCCGAGGATCTTGCTGCCCTCAAGGGCCAGATTTCGGAGCGTCTTGAAGCCGAATACACCGGTGCCGCCCGTGCGGTCGCCAAGCGTGCGCTTCTCGATGCCCTCGACAAGGCTGCCAAATTCGATCTGCCGGCTTCGCTCGTCGAAGCCGAAGCCAACCAGATTGCTCACCAGCTGTGGCACGAGGAAAACCCCGATCACCACGGCCACGACCACGGCGCGATTGAGACCACTGAAGAGCACACCAAACTTGCGGTTCGCCGCGTGAAGCTGGGCTTGCTCCTTGCCGATGTTGGTCAGAAGGCCGAGATCAAGGTCACCGACGCCGAGCTCACTCAGGCCGTCATGAACCAGGCCCGCCAGTATCCGGGCCAGGAGCGCGAGTTCTTTGATTTTGTTCAGAAAAACGCTCAGTTCCGCCAGCAGCTTCAGGCGCCGATCTTTGAAGACAAGGTCATTGACCACATCTTCGCCGAAGCCAAGGTGACCGAGAAAGAAGTGAGCAAAGACGCGCTTCAGAAAGCTGTCGAATCTCTCGACGAAGAATAAGTCTCTCCGACCAGGTTGAGAGGAAAGGGCGCCCTGCGGCGCCCTTTTTCGTTTGCGTGGTGCAATGTTGTTGATGCATCTAGCATTATGCTTGGGGGCAGACTGAACAAGGAGAAAGCAATGAAATCCCTACTCTTGGCCGGCGGAATGATCCTCGGCGCGGTCGTCTCTGCGGAGGCTTGCCCCGATTTCAATCAATGGGGCGAATCCTATCAGGCGACAGGCGAACAGCTCTACACCCGTAGGGATTTCAACGTCGTGGCCGGTGGCGAGAATTACATCTGGGATTGTCCGAGCATCAAACCGGGAACCGATCAAGGCGCGGGGTATTTCCCAACTGCGCCTGACTTTACATTCGAACTCTCGAAGATGGCCGGTTACCAGCTGGTGATCAGTGTCGTCAGCGCCTGCGATTCCGCGCTCTTGATCAATACGGCTTCGGTCAACTGGTACTATGACGACGACGATAACGGCGATCTCGACCCCAAGATCGTTCTGACTCGGCCTGCGGATGGCTATCTGGATGTCTGGGTGGGCACGTTTGACGGAGAGTATTGCGACGCCATCGTGTCACTCGAGACTTTCAAGTAGGCGCCCAAAGTGCGCAAAGAAAAAGGGCCGCAGAATTCTGCGGCCCTTTCTCAATTCTGGTGCGAAGATCAGGCTTCGTCGTCTTCGGAGGCAGCGCCGCCGATGTCGTCAAAGAGTTCCTGAATTTCGAAATCGGCCGCAGCCTCTTCCTCGGCAGCCAGTTCCTGGATCGACTTGCCCGACGCCTGAAGTTCGGCTTCTTCGGCCGAACGGGCAACGTTGAGCGAGATCGACACAGTGACTTCCGGGTGAAGCACAACAGCGACGGTGTGAATGCCGAGATCTTTGATCGGGGCGGTCAGCACAACCTGCTTGCGGTCGACAGTAAAGCCAGCCTCGGTGGCCGCGTCGGCGGCATCGCGCGGGGTGACCGAACCGTAAAGCGCACCACCATCAGAGGCGGAACGAATCACGATGAAGGTCTGACCGTCGAGTTTGCCAGCAAGGCTTTCGGCCTCTTTGCGGGTTTCGAGGTTGCGAGCTTCAAGCTGAGCCTTGTCGGCTTCAAACTTGGCGATGTTGGAAGCGTTGGCGCGC
Organism: Paracoccaceae bacterium; assembly: GCA_041546005.1. Taxonomy (GTDB): domain Bacteria; phylum Pseudomonadota; class Alphaproteobacteria; order Rhodobacterales; family Rhodobacteraceae; genus RFZI01. Next base: position 12,329 of record JBFEXG010000008.1, on the reverse strand, counting down.
AGAGCCTTGCCTTGCGGCAGGAGGAAGTTGCGTGCGTAGCCGTCTTTGACTTTGACGACTTCGCCCATCTGGCCGAGCTTGGCCACGCGTTCGAGAAGAATAACGTCCATTTGAGACTCCTTACTTCACGGCGTAGGGCAGCAGGGCCAGGAACCGGGCGCGCTTGATCGCCTGGGCGAGCTTGCGCTGGTTCTTGGCACCGACGGCGGTGATACGGGCGGGGACGATCTTGCCACGCTCGGAGATATAACGCTGCAGAAGACGTGTGTCTTTGTAGTCGATCACGGGGGCGCCTTCGCCCTCGAACGGATCAGACTTGCGGCGACGGAAAAACGGTTTGGTAGCCATGACTTAGTATCCTTTCGAGATCAACTTAGCGGCGTTCACGGCGCTCGGGGCGGTCACCACGATCGCCACGGTCGCGCTCGTCGCGCTTCTGCATCTGAACCGAGGGGCCTTCTTCGTGAGCGTCGACCTTGATGGTCAGAACGCGCATCACGTCGTCATGAAGGCGCATCAGGCGCTCCATCTCCAGAACGGCCGACGCGGGGGCGTCGGTGCGGAGATAGGCATAGTGACCCTTGCGGTTCTTGTTGATCTTGTAGGCCATCGTCTTGACGCCCCAATACTCATTCTCAACAACCTTGCCGCCGTTGTCGGCAAGCACGGTCGAGAAATGTTCGATGAGGCTTTCGGCCTGCGCGTTGGACAAGTCCTGACGCGAGATAAAGACATGCTCGTAAAGCGGCATGTGTGCTCCATTCATTTCTGCGGCGCATTTCAAAGGACGGGGCGTTAGACCTTCCGCACCCCATCCACGAGAGACTGCGCGGTTCTAAGACATCGCGGAAGGATGCGGTCTTATACAGAGGTGGACGGCCAAGACAAGGGCAAAACGGGCAGGAAACCTGAGGAAATCTTGGCCCTAGGGATAGGACGACGAGGATCGCTTCGATTTGGTCTCGATGCAGTTTTGCAGCCGAGTGGGCGCACAGGATTGTCTCAAACATGTGCGGCCAAGGCCAAGACTGTGCCTGCAAATTGCCAAAGTTATTACCGACGATAAAGGGAACCGGGAAAGGGAGTATCCCAGCATGTCAGTCGCTTCGACAGATCGGTCGCGCAGAGCAACCCTTCATCTCGCCAAGGGCGGAGTTGTTTCGCCATCGGTCGAAGTTGTTGATGCCTATTGGGGTTATATCATCGCCTCTCCGCTGGCCGACCGGCGATGGGCCGAGGTCGGCCAGACCGCAAGCTGGATTGCCGGCATGGCGTTCATGGTGGCCGCGGTCGGATTGTGGCTTTTGCCGGGTGCGAGCGTCGCCAGCGATGTCATGGCGATGAAATTTGGCCTGAGCGCCATTTTGGGTGGGATCGCCAGTCTGCTCATCTGGTATGCCAGCCGCGGCGTGCGGACCGAAATTCAGGTGGATACGAAGCTTGGCGAAATTCGTGAGATCGTTCGCAATAGCGCTGGCCGAACCTCTTTGATCAGCAAGCGTCGCTTTGACATGATCGGCGGGGTCTTTCTTGACCGGACCAATGCCGACAAGGGCGAAACGGCGCTTCTTCTGCGGTTCCTCAACACACCCAAGGTGATGCTTGTCGCCGTCGGTCCGACCGAACATCTGGAGCAGCTGCGCAATCGGCTGGGCCGCGATCTCTTGGCCGTCACCCAGCGCCAAGCGCAAGAGCGCCGCTAGGCGGTAATACCGATCCAAACAGCCCAAAGCACCCCGTTCCTGAACGGGGTTTCTTGTCGTGGGGGAACGGGCAGGGTAGAGCAGGGGAAAGCAAACGAGGGAGATCACCATGCGGGCATTCGTATTTCCGGGGCAGGGCGCCCAGGCCATCGGGATGGGCAAGGCATTGGCCGAGGCCTATCCGGCCGCGAAGGCCGTCTTCGACGAGGTGGACGCGGCGCTTGGCGAGAAGTTGTCGGCCATGATCTGGGAAGGCGACATCGCGGAGCTGACGCTGACCCGCAATGCGCAGCCGGCGCTGATGGCAACCTCGCTTGCAGTGTTGCGCGCGCTCGACGCAGAAGGCATTTCGATCGGTTCTGCGTCCTATGTGGCCGGCCACTCGCTTGGGGAATACTCGGCGCTGGCGGCGGCGGGTGCGATTTCGATCAGCGATGCGGCGCGCCTTTTGCGGATCCGTGGAACGGCCATGCAAGAGGCTGTTCCGGTTGGTGTTGGCGCGATGGCGGCTCTGCTCGGTCTCGACTTCGCCGACGCGATCGAAGTGGCCAAGGAGGCCGCGCAGGGGCAGGTTTGTCAGGCCGCGAACGATAACGATCCAGCACAGGTGGTTGTATCCGGCCATAAGGAAGCGGTTGAGCGGGCGGTCGAGATCGCCAAGGCAAGGGGGGCCAAGCGGGCGCTTTTGCTGCCGGTTTCCGCGCCGTTTCATTGTGAATTGATGGCACCGGCCGCGCGCGTCATGGCCGAAGCCCTTGACGATGTGGAGATCAACGAGCCCGCCGTGCCGGTGGTAGCGAATGTGATTGCTTCGGATGTGACAGACCCGGCCGCAATCCGCTCGCTCCTTGTTCAACAGGTGACCGGTTCGGTGCGTTGGCGCGAGAGCGTGGCCTGGATGGCCGCCAAGGGCGTGACCGAGGCTTGGGAGATCGGCGCGGGCAAAGCTCTTTCTGGGATGATCCGCCGGATCGCGCCCGAGATGGCGACGCGGGCCATTGGTACGCCAGAGGATGTGCGGGCCGCGGTCGAAGCCCAGAACGGCTGATCGCGCGAAAGATTAAAACGAGGAAGGACAGAATATGTTTGATCTGACAGGCAAGACCGCGCTGGTGACCGGCGCTTCGGGCGGGATCGGTGCCGCGATTGCCAAGGCGTTGCATGGCGCGGGTGCGACCGTGGCCATTTCCGGAACCCGCACCGAGCCGCTCGAGGCCCTGGCGGGCGAACTGGGGCAGCGGGTGCATGTATTGCCCTGCAACCTCTCGGACGCGGCGGCGGTCGAGGCCTTGCCCAAGCAGGCTGCCGAGGCGATGGGCAGCGTCGATATCCTCGTCAACAACGCTGGCATCACAAAAGACAACCTTTTCATGCGGATGTCGGATGAGGAGTGGGCGAGTGTTCTGGACGTAAACCTCACTGCCACCATGCGCCTGTGCAAAGGCGTTGTGCGCGGCATGATGAAGGCCCGCTGGGGCCGGATCGTAAACATCTCGTCGATCGTTGGCGCCACCGGCAACCCGGGGCAGGCGAATTATGCCGCCTCCAAGGCTGGTATGGTGGGCATGTCGAAATCGATCGCCTATGAGGTGGCAAGCCGGGGAATCACGGTCAACTGTGTGGCGCCGGGCTTCATCGCCACCGCGATGACGGACAAGCTCACCGACGAGCAGAAAGACAAGATCAACGTGCAGATCCCGGCGGCGCGCATGGGCACGCCCGAGGAGATCGCGGCAGCGGTTCTGTATCTCGCCAGCAACGAGGCGGCCTATGTCACGGGCGCGACCCTGCACGTGAATGGCGGCATGGCGATGCTCTGATCTCTTTGGGGCCAAAAGATTTTGGGGGTGGCCATAGGCCGCCCCTTTTTTGTAGAATCTTCGTATCAAAACGATGCGGAGACCTCATGGGGCGCAAGGCACAGTTCACCGACATTGAGGTCTTTGATTGGCTCGGGCGGCATCTGGCTGAGGCGCCGTCGGTCACGGTTCAGCAGGTCTCGAAAGGGACAGGGGTCTCGGTTGGTTCGATCTATCATCGCTACGGATCGATGGATGGCCTTCTTGCGACAGCGTGGCTTGCAGCGGCACGCAGCTATCGTGCTGGGTTGGGGCGGCCACTGGGCCGGATGGGCGAAGGCCCGATGCGCAGAATCGCCCTGCACGCGGGTCGTTGGGCCGAAGCGAGGCCAGCTTTGGCGCGGCTTTTGTTCTGCGTGCCAGAGCGGGTTCTGGTGCGCGGTGCGGCGGGCGAGTCGCTGGAGGCCGCGATCGCAGGCGAGAATGCGGATTTCACGGCACGGGTCGCGGGGTTTGTGGACCGAAACGGCCTCGATCCCATACGGGCGGAGCTGGGACTTTTTGTCCTACCGCACAGGATTGTCGCGGGCTACGTTGGCGAGCCGCAAAGTTTCCACAGGGTAAAGCCGCTGATCCTGAACACTCTTTTTGCAATGGTTCCCATAAGCAATTCCAGTGGTTCGGCCGCGGAAGACGATAGCGACGACGACTCGGATGACGGCTCTGACAAGGCTTGAATTCGGCCCTGCCGGACGCCATTCTTAGAAGACGCCGGACCGGGCGGGAAGGGATTTGCCTTCGGGAAAATCTCTGCTATAGGCCACGAAGTTTTGCCGGAAGGCGCGTCCTGCGCTTGTCGGTTTCGCCCCGCTTCGGGCAATCCAACGGCCCCGCGGGGGCATGATATAACGGGCTGAAGCCCTTAAACGTGAGGAACAGACATGAGCGACGTCGCAGACCGTGTGCGTAAGATCGTTGTAGAGCACCTTGGTGTCGAAGGGGACAAGGTCACTGAGACCGCTTCGTTCATCGACGATCTGGGCGCCGACAGCCTCGACACCGTCGAGCTGGTGATGGCTTTCGAAGAAGAGTTCGGCATCGAGATCCCCGATGACGCCGCCGAAACCATCCAGACCTTTGGCGATGCGGTCAAATTCATCAGCGAAGCCCAGTAAGCTTTCCTGAGAACGGTTTTAGACGGCGCCCATCGGGCGCCGTTTTCGTTTGCTACCAGAGCAGGCTGAGACAAAAGACGCCGATATGTGTGCCGGCGTGGGCTGCGGCCGCGGTAAAGAGGCTTTTGCGGACATAGAGCAGCCCATAGAGGACGCCGAGTGCCGTATTGAATCCCAAAATCCGCGCAACAAGCGGTAGGGTCAGGTCCGATCCTGATGCGACGACAGCTGGCAGATGGCCCATGGCGAAGAGAAGACCCGCGACGAACGCGGCAAGCCAAACGGCCAAATTGCGCGGGAGAAACTTCACGAGAACCCACAAAACGGCGGACAAGAGGCCCCACCGCATCATCACCTCTTCCGTCAGTCCGCCGTAAAGAATGCCGACCGCAAGCGGAAGCGCGCCTGTGCTTTCCAAAAGTGTGGGAATAGCGGTTTCAGAGTTTTGCCAATGCGGCGCCAGGTACTGATCAGCGGCCGCTGCGACAACGCCGGCCAGCACACCGATCAAGAGGCCCTGCCTTAGACGGCTCCAGACAATCGGCGCCCCCAAAATCCATTCTGCGACGAGTCCTGAACGCTCGGCCGTGGCTGCGCCCAGGATTCCCAGAATCAAGACCATAAGCGCCGGGTTGACCATCAAGAGCGCGGGCGGGATGCCGTCAGGCGGTGTGATCACGAGCGGGATCAGGGCAATGCCAGGCAATGACAAGACAATCGCGCGAAACCCGGATTGGCGAATTGGTGTAGCCATCACTGAAACCCAAACACAAAACGAACCTCGGAACCTGATGGAAAGGCTAGAAGCGGGAGATTGGGTGGTCAACTGCCCTTGCCCCACCTCTTGCGCGTAAGCTATCAGGGATTGAGGAAAACTTTCGAGGTGAGGGCAGAATATGCGCCGTGTCGTTGTAACCGGACTTGGGCTTGTCACGCCGCTGGCGGACGGTGTCGAGGAAAGCTGGAAGCGCCTTTTGGAGGGGCAATCGGGCGCAGGCACGATCACCCAGTTTGACGCAAGCGGCCTTGCCACCACCTATGCCTGCGAAGTGAAGCGCGGCGATGGTTCGGGCGGCACCTTCAACGCCGATAAGTACATGGAGCCGAAAGAGCAGCGGAAGGTCGATGATTTCATCCTTTTCGGTGTGGCCGCGGCTCAGCAGGCGGTCGAGGATTCGGGCTGGGTTGCCGATACGCCCGAAAAGCAGAACCGCACTGGTGTTTTGATCGGTTCGGGCATCGGCGGGCTCAAGTCGATCGCCGAGACCGCGATCCTGATCAAAGAAAAGGGTCCGCGCCGCGTTTCGCCGTTCTTCATTCCCGGCGCGCTGATCAACCTGATCTCGGGGCAGGTCTCGATCCGCTATGGGTTCAAGGGGCCGAACCATTCGGTCGTGACCGCCTGTTCCACCGGCGCCCATGCCATTGGTGATGCAAGCCGCCTCATCAAATACGGCGCAGCGGATGTGATGATCGCAGGCGGCGCCGAGGCGGCGATCTGCGAGATCGGGATTGCCGGCTTTAACGCCTGCAAGGCGCTTTCGACCAAGCGCGGCGATGATCCCCAAGCAGCAAGCCGCCCCTATGACGCCGACCGTGACGGTTTTGTGATGGGCGAGGGCGCGGGGATCGTGGTTCTTGAGGAATACGAACACGCCAAGGCCCGCGGCGCGAAGATCTATGCCGAGGTTTTGGGCTACGGCATGTCGGGCGATGCCTATCACATCACTGCGCCGTCTGAGGATGGCGAGGGTGGTGAGCGGTCGATGCGGGCGGCGCTGGCCGATGCGGGGCTTGAGCCCAAGGATATCGACTATATCAACGCCCATGGCACCTCGACCATGGCCGACACCATCGAGCTTGGCGCTGTCGAGCGGATGATGGGTGAGGCTGCTGGCAAGGTCACAATGTCGTCGACCAAATCGATGACCGGCCACCTTTTGGGCGCGGCTGGCGCGATTGAGGCAATTTTCGCGATCCTTGCGGTGCGCGATGATGTTTGCCCGCCGACGATCAACCTCGATAACCCGGCTGTTGAATCGAAGGTTGACCTTGCGCCCAATGCCAAGCGCGAAAAGACCGTGTCGGTCGCTCTGTCCAATTCCTTTGGCTTCGGCGGAACAAATGCCAGCGTGATCGTAGGCAAGCCTCGCTGATGTGGCGACATCTCGCGTCGAATGCACTGACGTTTTTCGTCGTTGTGCTGTTCCTGATTGCTGGGGCGGTGGCATGGGGCGCGCGGATGTATTCCGAGCCAGGCCCGCTTGAAGCGGCCATTTGCGTCAAGGTTGAAAGCGGCACCAACTTCAGGGTGGTAAGCCGGAACCTTGAGGCGCAAGGCGCGGTGTCGAGCGGGGCAATCATGCGGATCGGCGCGGACTATGCCGAGAAGTCGGGCCTATTGAAGGCCGGGAGCTATCTGGTGTCTGAGGGCGCCTCGATGGAAGAGATCGTCGATATCGTGACGCGGGGTGGCCAGAGCACCTGCGGAACCGAGGTCGTCTATCGGATCGGCGTGAACAAGACCGTTGTGCAGGTGCGTGAGCTGGAGCCAGCGACGAGCCGCTTTGTCGAGGTAGCAGAGTTCGATCCTGCGACAGATGAAACACCGGCGGAATACACGAAGGTCACGGGCGAGGCCGATACCCGCTATCGGGTCGCCATGGCCGAAGGCACGACAAGTTGGCAAGTCGTGACCGCGCTCAATGGCATTTCGACGCTGAGTGGGCCCGTCAGCGATATCCCGGCGGAAGGCAGCCTTGCGCCCGACAGCTATGAATTCACGCCAGGAGCGACGGTGGCGTCGATCCTTGAGCGCATGGAAACCGCTCAGGCGCGCATTCTGGCCGAGGCTTGGGCCGAACGGGCGGCGGATTTGCCGATCTCGACACCCGAAGAGGCATTGATCCTTGCCTCGATCATCGAGAAGGAAACCGGCGTTCCCGATGAACGCGGGCTGGTGGCGAGTGTTTTTGTCAACCGGTTGAACAAGGGTATCCGCCTTCAGACCGACCCGACGGTGATCTATGGCGTCACGAAAGGCGAGGGTGTGCTTGGCCGCGGCCTGCGCCAGAGCGAGCTTCAGCGAGAAACCCCGTATAACACCTATCTGATCGACGGGCTGCCGCCGACCCCGATTGCCAATCCGGGCCGGGCCAGCATCGAGGCGGCGCTTAACCCCGACAGCACCGATTTCATCTTTTTCGTTGCGGACGGGACAGGCGGCCACGCCTTTGCCGACAATCTTGCCGACCACAACCGCAACGTTGCCGCTTGGCGCGCGATCGAGGCTCAGAGCAGCGGGAACTGATCCTAATAAAATCTAAATATGTCGGGCGCTTAGAGGGTGCCCGATTTGACTTTTGGCGCGTCCGGTCCTAGCGATCTGGGCATGCTAGAAGATGTTTGGGGGTGGCACAGAGCGGAAGGCTCTGGTCGCCCCTTTGCGTCTCTCTCCTGTGGCGGACATCAACACAGGCACGTCTCAATGATCCAAGATCGGCCCGACCAAACCGCATTTCCGAGCGCCGAACAGGCCTATAAGGAAGCCGCCGGTCATTTCCGAAGAGTAAGCGATACCCTGCAAGGGATCGAGAAACTGATCAGGGCGGGTGACCCTGATCTGGCGAGCAAGATTGTCACCCAGATCCAGCTTCTGGACAAAGCGTTTTTCACACTCAAATCGGCCGAGGAGGCATTTCATGCAACATATGCGCGCGCGTTCCGCAAAGGAGACTTCGACCTCGAAGCAGCCCGGGATACGATTGGGGGCAAGTTGGATCGCCTCCGCTCCCCCGAACGTACAGAGTGAATTTCTGGGATCTCTGGACGAGCAGGAGCTCAAGGCGCTTCCCTTTCTGTTCGAGTTTTGGGCGTTGGAACACCAGCTTCCGCCGGAGGAAGATTGGCGCACCTGGCTCATCATGGGGGGGCGCGGAGCAGGAAAGACACGGGCTGGAGCGGAATGGGTCCGGTCACTTGTCGAGGGCGCGGGGCCGGGTGATCCGGGCAAGGCGCGGCGGATCGCCCTTGTTGGCGAGACATTCGATCAGGCGCGCGAGGTGATGGTGTTTGGCGAGAGCGGTATTCTCGCTGTCTGCCCGCCTGACCGCAGGCCGGAATGGATTGCCGGCCGCAAGATGCTGGTTTGGCCGAACGGCGCGACGGCGCAGGTCTTGTCGGCGCATGATCCCGACGCGCTGCGCGGGCTTCAATTTGACGGTCTCTGGGCGGATGAGTTGGCCAAATGGCGCAAAGCGGAGGAGGCGTGGGATATGCTGCAATTCGGGCTGCGGCTGGGAGATGATCCTCGCGCCTGTGTGACGACGACGCCGCGAAACGTCAAAGTATTGACCGATCTTCTCGAGCGGGACAGCACGGTTGTTACCCACGCGCCGACCAGTGCCAATCGGGCCAATCTGGCTTCAGGTTTTCTTGAAGAGGTGCAGCGGCGCTATGCCGGAACCCGGCTTGGTCGGCAGGAGCTTGATGGTGTGCTTCTGGCCGATGCGGAAGGGGCGCTGTGGACCAGCGCGGGCCTTGAGGCTGTGCGGGCAGCCAAGGTGCCGGCGCTGAGCCGGATCGTGGTTGCCGTCGATCCCTCGGCGGCGGCGAAGGGGGCGGGGGATGCCTGCGGGATCGTCGTGGTTGGAGCCGTGACCGAAGGGCCGCCGCAGGACTGGACCGCCTATGTTCTCGAAGATGCGACCGTGAGTGGAGCCTCGCCTCTGGAATGGGCCAAGGCAGCGATTGATGCCTTCAAGCGACATGGGGCTGATCGGATGGTTGCCGAGGTCAATCAGGGGGGGGCGATGGTCGAGGCGGTGGTGCGTCAGGTCGATCCCTTGGTGCCATTCCGGTCGGTCCATGCGGCGCGGGGTAAGGTGGCACGCGCTGAACCTGCGGCCGCACTTTACGAGCAAGGGCGGGTGCGCCACGCGGCGGCGATGCCGCTTCTCGAAGACCAGATGTGCCAGATGACGCGCCTCGGCTATCTCGGCAGTGGCTCGCCTGACCGCGTTGATGCGCTTGTCTGGGCCTTGTTTGAGCTGATGATCGAGCCCGCTGGAAAATGGCGTCAGCCAAGGCTTCGGGTTCTGGGGTGAGCAGCGGCCGAGGCAACGTACGGTCGCCTTCATAAGTCTTCAGAAAAAAGCCCGATGGTGTCTTTGCGGCCCGAAACGGCGGGTGCGACAGCGAACAAGAATGCAAGGAGTCGTGGATGTTTGAATTCCTGAGACGGGCGCAGTCGGACGAGACGCCGCCCGAGGTCAAGGCCTCGGCAACGGGCAAGGTCGTGGCGCTGGGGAGCGGCCGCGTGGCCTGGAGCCCGCGGGATACGGTCTCGCTCACGCGCACCGGGTTCACCGGCAATCCGGTCGGCTTTCGCGCGGTCAAGATGATCGCCGAGGCGGCGGCGGCCTTGCCGCTGGTGCTTCAGGACGCCGAGCGCCGTTATGACAGCCATCCGGTTCTCGATCTCATTTCGCGCCCCAATGCGGCGCAGGGGCGGGCCGAGCTGATGGAGGCGGTCTATGGCCAGCTTCTTCTGAACGGCAACGCCTATCTCGAGGCGGTGGGCGAGGGGCCTGTGCCGGGTGAGGTGCATGTGCTGCGCTCGGACCGGATGAGCCTTGTGCCCGGCCCCGACGGCTGGCCGATGGCCTACGACTATTCGGTGGCGGGGCGGACGCATCGGTTTGCCGTTTCCGAAGAGCTGAGCCCGATCTGCCATATCAAGAGCTTCCATCCGCTTGACGATCACTACGGGCTTTCGCCCTTGCAGGCGGCGGCCAATGCGCTCGATGTGCACAATGCCGCTTCACGCTGGTCGAAGGCCCTCTTGGACAATGCGGCGCGGCCCTCTGGGGCGATCGTCTATCGCGGGGCGGACGGGCAATCGGCGCTGAGCCAGGATCAGTATGACCGTCTCCTGTCGGAGATGGAAACCCAGCATCAGGGCGCGCGCAATGCCGGGCGGCCGATGCTTCTGGAGGGGGGGCTCGATTGGAAGCCGATGGGCTTTAGCCCCTCGGACATGGAATTCCAGAAAACCAAGGAAGCGGCGGCCCGCGAGATCTGTATCGCCTTTGGCATTCCGCCGATGCTTCTGGGGATTCCGGGCGATGCGACCTATGCCAATTATCAGGAGGCCAATCGTGCCTTCTATCGCCTGACGGTTTTGCCCTTGGCAACGCGGGTGACGAGCGTGATTGCCGATTGGCTTTCGGATTTCTCGGGCGAGCGGATCGAGCTGCGCCCCGACCCGGATCAAGTCCCGGCGCTGGCGGTTGAACGCGAGGCGCAATGGCGGCGGGTTGGCGAGGCTTCGTTCCTGTCAGATGGAGAAAAGCGTGCGCTTCTGGGCCTTCCGGCGCGGGAGGTGGGCGATGAAGGCTGATGTGGTCGACATGGAGGGCCGCCCCCGGCGCGAAGCTGGTGCTGCAAATGATTTCTGGTTTGCGCAGGTCGATTTGCGGCTGGGGCGGATCGAGTTTGTGGTGGGCCGGCTTGAACGTCAGGTCTGGCTGATCGTTTGTGCGGCGTTTGCGCTTGTGGCTTTCGAGGTCGTGCGGGCGCTGGTGATGGGGAACTGAGTGATGACACTTGAAACGAAATTCTGTGCGCCCGAAGCGAAAGGCGCGGCCCTGTCGATCAGCGAGGGGCACGAAGTGAGCGGCTATGCCTCGCTCTTCGGGCAAGCCGACCAGGGCGGCGACGTGGTCGAGGTGGGGGCCTATCGCGCCTCTCTCGCCAAGATCGCGGCGCGAGGCGGTAGCGTGAAGATGCTGTGGCAGCACGATCCGGCCCAGCCGATCGGCGTCTGGGACGAGGTGCGAGAGGATGCCCGTGGCCTTTGGGTCAAGGGGCGGATCCTGACCGATGTGACGCGTGGCCGCGAGGCGGCGGCGCTGTTGGGGGTGGGCGCGATTGACGGGCTGTCGATCGGCTATCGCACGGTGCGGGCGCATAAGGATGCCTCTGGCAAGCGCCGGCTTATGGAACTGGAGCTTTGGGAAATCTCGCTTGTGACATTCCCCATGCTTCCGGATGCGCGGGTGGCCGCGAAGGGGGATAGCCCCGATGCGGCGCTCTTGCGCGAGATGGCGGGCGCGTTCCGCAGTGTGCGCGGCCTCATGACACCGGACGGCTGACCTCCGGGCAACACAGGAAAGGACCGACTATGAGCAAACCCGATGCTTCGGCACGGGCCGGGGAAGATCTGTCTCCGGCGGAAGACCTGAAATCGGCGCTGAGCGATTTCGTGAGTGAATTCAAATCCTTCTCAACCGGCATTGATGCCAAACTTCAGAAACAGGAAGAACGCATGAACAAACTGGACCGGAAATCGGCGGGGCTGTCCCGCCCGATGCTTTCGACCGCGGCGGAGACTGAAGCCCCGCATCAGAAGGCCTTTGCCGCCTATCTGCGCTCGGGCGACGATGATGCCCTGCGCGGCCTCTCGCTCGAGGGCAAGGCTATGTCGTCGTCGGTCTCGGCCGAGGGCGGCTATCTGATCGACCCGCAGACCGCGGATACGATCAAGAGCGTGCTGCGCTCGAACGCTTCGGTGCGCGCCATTGCCAATGTTGTGACGGTCGATGCCGCCTCGTTTGATGTTCTCATCGACCATACCGAGATGGGCGCAGGCT
>JBFEXG010000124.1:0-7186 GCA_041546005.1 Paracoccaceae bacterium | reverse complement strand
TCAGGCCATCGCCCACCATCAGAACACGCTTGCCCTCGGCTGCCTTGGCGCGAAGCACATCGGCCTTTTCGTCGGGCAGGACGCCCGCTTGCCAAGCGTCGATGCCGACGCGCTCGGCAAAAGCCCCAACGATGCCGGGCGCGTCGCCGGAGAGGAGCGTGACAGGCAGCCCTTGCGCCTTGAGCGCGGCGATCAGCTCTTCCGCGCCGGGGCGCAGATCGTCGATGAAATGGAAGGCGACTGGTTCCGCATCGCCGATCCGCATGACCGTCGCCTCGCCGGTTTCAGCACCGATCCACGACGGGCGGCCCAACCGGACAGGTTTGCCGCCATAGCTCCCCTCGACCCCATAACCGGGGACTTCCTTGAGATCGCCCACCTCGGCCGGCGCTATGCCCAGCCGAGAGGCCGCCGCAACGATGGCGCGCGAACGGGGATGTGCCGATCCGCGCGCCAGAGCGGCCGCTACGGCCAGATCCCCGGCGGGGATGGTCTCTGCGTTGGCGAGGACGGGCGCGCCGACCGTAAGCGTGCCGGTCTTGTCGAAGATCACCTCGTCAACCTCGGCCAGCCGTTCGAGCGCGGTCGGGTGCTTGACGAGAAGCCCATGTTTGAAGAGCCGCCCCGAGGCGACCGTCGATACCGCCGGAACCGCAAGGCCGAGGGCGCAGGGGCAGGTGATGATGAGGACCGCCACGGCGATATTGAGCGCATGGCGCACATCGCCGCCGGTGAGCCAGAGCCACATCAGAAAAGCGACGAATGCCAAGAGGTGCACCGCAGGCGCATAGATCTGCGCCGCGCGGTCGGCGAGCGAGTTGTAGCGCGACTTGGCGGCCTCGGCCATCGTGACTAACTCCGCCAGCGAATGCAGGAGCGTGCCCGCGCCCACGGCGGTCGTGCGGATCGTCAGGGGGCCTGTCAGGTTGATCTCGCCCGCCTTCACCTCGGCCCCGACGGCCACGGCCACAGGGTCGGTCTCGCCCGTGAGGAACGAGCGGTCGAGCTCGCTTGCACCCACCGCGATGACCCCGTCAGCCGGAACCCTTGCGCCAGGTTGAACCAGAAGTAGATCGCCCACCGCCACGTCGGCCAGCGCCACGGTCTCGGCTTCGGCACCCTTCAGGCGCAGCGCGGTCGGGGCTTCCATAGCGGCGAGCTCGGTCGCGGCGGAGCGGGCGGTCGAGCGCATCCGTTGATCGAGGTAACGGCCCGCGAGAAGGAAGAAGGTCAGAGACAGGGCCGCGTCGAAATAGGCGTGCGCGCCCGAGTTGACCGTCTCGTAGAGAGACATGACCGAGGCCAGCAGGATAGCCAGCGAAATCGGCACATCCATGTTGAGCCGCGCGACCCGCAGCGCCGACCATGCCGATTTGAAGAAGGGCTGCGCCGAAAAGACGACCGTCGGCAGGGCGATCGCCGCCGATATCCAGTGAAACAGATCCCTCGTCGCATCTGCCGCGCCGGACCAGACCGCAACCGACAGGAGCATGACGTTCATCATGGCAAAGCCCGAAACGCCAAGCCGCATCGCCAGATCGCGGGCCAGCCGATCGCTTTCCCCCGCGCTCAGGGTTGCGCCGTCTAGCGGCATCGCCTCATAGCCAAGGGCGGAAATCGCGGCGACGATCTCTTCGTCCGAGACCGAGGGCTCGGCATGGACGACCGCCCGCTTGCGCGTGAGGTTCACCCGCACATCGACAATCCCGTCATGGGCCATGAGGCCCCGCTCAACGGTCGAGATACAGCCCGCGCAGTGGATGGTCGGCAGGGATAGCTGAACGTCGCGCGCCTCTTGCGAGGCCGCTTTCGACGCCCGCTCAACCGCCTCCGTGGCGGTCATACACCCCGGACAAGCCGCGGCACCGGAATAGTCGGCCAGTGTCATCTCAATGCTCGACGATCACCACGATCCGCTGATGGAAAGGTGTTCCATCTGGCGCGACCGCTTTCAGGCGGAGGTTCCAGTTGCCGGCGGCGGTCGTGACAGGCGCGCGGTAGACCGAACCATCAAAAACAAATTCGGGCGTCTGGTCGTCGCGGACGTTTGTGGCGCGGCCAAAGATGCCGGTGACCGATTGGACCTCGACGGGATTTCCATCCGTGTCAGTGATGGAAAGAACAAGTTCGCCATCCTTGTGCACAACGGCGCCCACCGTCCAGCCGAGGGCCAGCTGAGCGGCCTTGTCTGAATCGAAGGTCTGGCTCGCGACGTAGGAGTTCTTCACTTCGAGGCCGGGGAAAGTCCGCACCGCGCTCACCGCAAGGTAGATGTTCACCGAAATGATGACCACAAAGAAGGAAGCGATGATCGCGAAGAACTTGGGGCCTGTAATCGGGCCGCGAAACAGGGCAGTCATATCAATTGCTCCTTCCGTTGAAGATGGTTCCGACACTGGCACGGTCTTGGCTGTTGAGGTCGGTCACCCAGAATGTAAACGGCGCCCGCTCAGACGTCGACTCGGGCGATCCTTTCGGCGCATCAACATAGACGCGGACCTGTTTCATTTCGTCGGCGGGGACGATGATCAGGGTGCCATCAACGCCTTCGACATGGATCGAGAGATTGGTTCCGGGATTGACCGACAGCCCGAAAGGCCGAGGCTCGCCCTGTTTGTTGCGCAGGCGCACGTCATAGACGTTGCGAACCGTTCCGTCCGACTGAACGATGAAGGTCGGGTTGCGGACCGGGGCGACGGTCATGTCGATCTCGGGCCGGATAAACAGCGCAAAGAGAAGCGCAAAGCCAATGGTCGACCACATAGCGGTGTAGAGGATCGTCCGCGGGCGGAAGATGTGCTTCATGAGAGGCGCGTGTTTGCGGTGCGCGCGCTCGTCCTCTTCGTCCTTGAGCGCCAGATAGTCGATAAGGCCCCGCGGTTTGCCGATCTTGGCCATCATGTCGTCGCAGGCGTCGATGCAGAGGCCGCACGTAATGCATTCCATCTGCTGGCCGTTGCGGATGTCGATGCCCATCGGGCAGACGTTGACGCAAGCCATGCAGTCGATGCAGTCGCCCTGCGTCGGGTCGAGCTCGCCCTTGCGCAGTTTGCCCCGTGGCTCGCCCCGCCAGTCACGGTAGCCGATGGTGATGGTGTCTTCGTCCATCATCGCTGCCTGAATGCGCGGCCAGGGGCAGGCGTAGATACAGACCTGCTCGCGGGCGACGCCGCCGAAAAAGAAGGTCGTCGCGGTCAGGATGGCCATCGTCGAATAGGCGATCGGGTGGGCAGTGCCTTGCACCAGATTGACAAGCAGTGTCGGCGCGTCGGTGAAGTAGAATACCCACGCCCCTCCGGTGGCGAGGCCGATGAGCGCCCAGACGATCCATTTGGTGATCCTCAGACGCGCCTTGTGCAGGCTCCACTTGGCGTTCCAAAGCCGGACGCGCGCGTTCCGGTCGCCTTCGATCCATCGCTCCACAAGGATGAAAAGGTCGGTCCAGACGGTCTGCGGGCAGGCATAGCCGCACCAGACGCGACCAAGTGCCGATGTGAAGAGAAAGAGCCCAAGGCCCGCCATGATCAGAAGGCCCGCAACGAAATAAAACTCGTGCGGCCAGATCTCGATCCAGAAAAAGAAGAACCGGCGCCCCGCAAGATCCACCAAAACCGCCTGATCCGGCATCTCCGGTCCTCGATCCCAGCGAATCCACGGGGTCAGATAGTAGATGCCGAGCGTGACGGCCATGATCCACCACTTGAGCGTGCGGAAGAATCCGGAAACGCGGCGTGGAAACACCGGTTCGCGCGCTGCATAGAGCGACGGGGGCGTGTCGGAAGAAGACATGAATAACCTGAATCTACTGTTCGCGTTATCGTCTTATGCGTCCGAATTCGTAAACCGACCTTGACCTAGGTCAATAGATCGCGCCGCAGCCATATCACAAAAAACAGACACCCCCGGAGCGGCGGACCGTCCGGGGGCATCGCCCTCTCGCCAGAGGGAACATCGGTCAGGCGACATGCGCGAACAGGGACCAGACCGATATCATCCGCCGGCGCGCTGCAACACGCCGGCGGAAGTTCTTGTTACTCGCCGCCACCAAGCTGGTGGACATAGGCGGCCACTGCATGGATCTCGGCAGCCGAAAGGCCACCGGCGGGATGGTAGACGTCGCTCCAAGCCGGCATCACACCGAAACGGGAGTTGGTGACGGTTTCTTTCAGAGTGGCGACATCACCACCATAGAGCCAGATCGCGTCGTTGAGCGTGGGCGCGCCCATATCACGGTTGCCCTCGCCTGCATCGCCATGACAGGCGGCACAGTTGTCGAGGTAGACCGTCTCACCAGTTGCGGCGAGGGCGGCATCAGCCTCCTGCCCCGAGATGGCGCGAACGTGTTCAACCACGGCCGCGATCTCTTCTTTCGACAGAAGCTCGCCAAAGGCCGGCATTTCCGTCCAGCGCGCATCGGGCGAATGCTCGTTACGGATACCGTTGGTGACGGAATAGGCGATATCTTCGATCGAACCACCCCAGAGCCAGTCGTTATCCAGAAGGTTCGGATAGCCCTTGGCACCAGCCGCGCCCGAGCCGTGGCACTGCGAGCAGTTGGCGGCAAAGACCGCGCGGCCACCATTGATGGCGAACTGGTAAAGCTCGGCATCGTCCGACAGAGCGGTCAGGTCAGCAGTCTCAAGCTTGCCGACGAGGGCCGCATTCTTGGCGTCGACCGCCGCGATGTCCGCCGCAACCTCGGCCCTGGTCGAATAGCCCAGATAGCCCTCGGTTGCGCCTTTGAGGAGCGGCCAAGCCGGATAGGCGATGGTGTACCAGATGCCCCAGATGATCGTGATGTAGAAGATCCAGACCCACCAACGCGGCAGCGGGTTGTTCAGCTCTTCGATGCCGTCCCACGAGTGGCCGGTCGTGCCGACTTCTTTCTTTTCAGGCTTCTTGCTCATGTCCGGGCCTCCGAAGTCATTGGGTTGATCTCGCCCGCCGGAGCATCCTCGTGGCGGAAGGGAACGTTGGCCGCATCCTTGTGGGTGGCGCGGCTGCCGGGCCGCCAGGCCCAGACTATCGCGCCCACAAAGAAGACGAACATGGCCAGAAGCACCCAGCTATCTGCGATTTCGCGGAAGATGTGATAGTTCATCTCGTCCTCCTAGCGGCTTGCATCTGGCGTGAAGGTCGAGAAATCGACCAGCGTGCCGAGCATTTGCAGATAGGCGATCAGCGCATCCATCTCGGTCAGCTCAGGCTGGCCATCGAAGTTGCGAACCTGCGCCCCCGGATACCGCTCGACGAGCCCTGCCGAGTCACCGAGAGGATCAACCTGAACCAGGAAGTCCGCCTCCGCGCTTTCGATCATCTCGTCGCTGTAGGGCACGCCCACCATGCGATGCGTCTTCATCAGGTCGGCGATGTAGGTCGGCTCGATCTCCTTGTTCAGCAGGAAGCTGTACTTCGGCATGACCGATTCCGGCACGACCGCCTCGGGATCGACGAGGTGATCGACGTGCCACTCGTCCGAGTAGCGGCCGCCGACGCGGGCGAGGTCGGGCCCCGTCCGCTTCGAGCCCCACTGGAACGGGTGGTCGTACATCGACTCCGCCGCCAGCGAGTAGTGGCCGTAGCGCTCGACCTCGTCGCGCATCGGGCGGATCATCTGCGAGTGGCAGACATAGCAGCCCTCGCGGATGTAGATCTCACGCCCCGTTAGTTCGAGCGGCGAGTAGGGACGAACCCCTTCCACATCCTCGATGGTGTTTTCGAGGTAGAACAGCGGTGCGATTTCCACGATCCCGCCGATGGTGACCACAGCAAGGCTGCACACGAGCAGCAGCGTGGCGTTCTTTTCAAGAACCTTGTGACGATCAAGGATACCCATATCGTCCTCTCCTTATTCTGCGGGGGTGGCGACGGCGGCAGGCTGGTTTTTGCCAAACGCCGTCATCCAAAGGTTGTAGCACATGATGATCGCGCCGGTGAGGTAGAGCGTGCCGCCAAGGCCGCGCACCACATACATCGGGAACTTCGCAGCCACCGTGTCGGCGAAGGAGTTCACGAGGAAGCCCTGCGCATCGACCTCACGCCACATCAGGCCTTCCATGATCCCCGTGACCCACATCGAGGCCGCGTAGAGGATGATGCCGATGGTCGCGAGCCAGAAGTGCCAGTTCACAAGCTTGAGGCTATAGAGGCTAGCACGGTTCCACAGCTTCGGCGTCAGGAAGTAGAGCGCCGCAAAGGTGATCATGCCGTTCCAGCCCAGAGCGCCAGAATGAACGTGGCCGATGGTCCAGTCAGTATAGTGCGAGAGCGAGTTGACCGCGCGGATCGACATCATCGGGCCCTCGAAGGTCGACATGCCGTAGAAGCCGAGCGAGATGACCATCATGCGGATGATCGGGTCGGTGCGGATCTTGTCCCAAGCGCCAGAGAGCGTCATCAGGCCGTTGATCATGCCACCCCACGAGGGCATCCAGAGCACGACCGAGAACACCATGCCGAGGGTCGAAGCCCAGTCCGGCAGCGCGGTGTAGTGCAGGTGGTGCGGACCGGCCCAGATGTAGAGGAAGATCAGCGCCCAGAAGTGCACGATCGACAGCTTGTAGGAGTAGATCGGCCGCTCCGCCTGCTTCGGCACGAAATAGTACATCATGCCGAGGAAGCCCGCGGTCAGGAAGAAGCCCACCGCGTTATGGCCGTACCACCACTGGGTCAGCGCGCTTTGCACGCCGGCGAACAGGGAATAGCTTTTCGAGCCCCAGATCGAGACCGGGATCGAGATGTTGTTCACCACGTGCAGCATCGCCACGGTGACGATGAAGCTGAGGAAGAACCAGTTGGCGACGTAGATATGCGGCTCTTTCCGCTTGATCAGCGTGCCCATGAAGACCGCGAGATAGGCGACCCAGACCAGCGTCAGCCAGAGGTCGACATACCACTCGGGCTCGGCATATTCGCGCGACTGGGTAACCCCCAGCACGTAGCCGGAGGCGGCCAGGACGATGAAAAGCTGATAGCCCCAGAACACGAACCAGGCGAGGTTGCCGCCCCAGAGCCGCGCCGCGCAGGTGCGCTGGACGATGTAGAACGAGGTCGCGATCAGCGCGTTGCCGCCGAAGGCGAAGATGACAGCCGAGGTATGGACCGGGCGCAGGCGGCCGAAACTCGTCCATGGGAGGTCGAAGTTCAGCGCCGGGAAGGTGAGCTGGAAGGCGAGAATGACCCCGAC
>JBFEXG010000182.1:0-4997 GCA_041546005.1 Paracoccaceae bacterium | reverse complement strand
TGCCCGATCCTTCTCGGCGCCTCGCGCAAGCGGTTCATCGGCACGATCGGCAACGCGCCTGATCCTTTGGACCGCACGGCGGGATCGGTGGCCGTGGCACTCCATGGCGCGGCTCAGGCTGTTCAGATCCTGCGGGTCCATGATACATTCGAGACAAGACAGGCGCTGAGCCTGCAACAGGCGATTTTCGGGACGGACCTTTCATGAGCCGCAAGCTTTTCGGGACAGACGGCGTGCGTGGCACCGCCAACACCTATCCGATGACGGCAGACCTCGCCCTTCGCCTCGGCGCGGCGGCGGGCCGCTATTTCGGCAATGACGGCGCCAACGGGCACCGTGTGGTGATCGGCAAGGATACGCGCCTTTCGGGTTATATGTTCGAAAACGCCCTGACCGCGGGCCTCACCTCGACGGGCATGAACGTGTTGCTCCTCGGCCCTGTGCCGACGCCCGCAGTGGGAATGCTGACGACGACCATGCGCGCCGACCTCGGCATCATGATCTCGGCCTCGCATAACCCGCATCAGGACAACGGCATCAAGTTCTTCGGGCCGAATGGCTTCAAGCTTTCCGACGCCGCCGAGGCCGAGATTGAAGCCCTACTTGAGGGCGATCCCGGCTATGCACCGGCCGACCGGATTGGGCGGGCCAAGCGGATCGACGATGGCCGCTTCCGCTATGCCGAGCGGGTCAAATCGACCTTTCCGGCGGGCAAACACCTCACGGGCCTCAAGATCGTTGTCGATTGCGCCAATGGCGCGGCCTATCGCGTGGCGCCTGAAGTCCTTTGGGAGCTTGGCGCCGAGGTGATCCCAGTCGGCGTCTCGCCCAATGGCCGCAACATCAACGATCACTGCGGCTCGACCTATCCCTCTCTGGCGGCGGAGACGATCCTTTCTCATGGCGCGGATATGGGGATCAGCCTTGATGGCGATGCCGACCGGGTGATGATCCTTGACGAGACCGGCAAGGTCGCCGACGGTGACCAGATCATGGCGCTCATGGCTTCGCGCTGGGCGGCGGAGGGGCGGCTCAAGCATGGCACGCTTGTTGCGACCGTGATGTCGAACCTCGGGCTTGAGCGGTTCCTTGACAGCAAGGGCCTCCGCCTCGAGCGCACCGCGGTGGGTGACCGCTATGTCGTTGAGCGGATGCGCGTGGGGGGCTTCAACCTCGGCGGCGAGCAGTCGGGCCATATCGTAATGACCGATTATGCCACGACAGGTGACGGCCTTCTTGCCGGCCTCCAGTTCCTCGCTGCCATGGTCGAGACAGGCAAGAAGGCGAGCGAGCTGGCCCGGAATTTCGAGACCGTGCCGCAGATGCTCAAGAACGTCCGCTATGAGGCTGGGCAAGACCCGCTCTCGGCCAAATCCGTTAAGGAGGCGATAGCCTCGGCTGAGGCTGACCTTGCCGGGAAAGGGCGGTTATTGATCCGCAAGTCCGGCACCGAGCCGCTGATCCGTGTCATGGCCGAATGCGAAGACGCGGCCCTTCTGGCACAGGTCGTCGATGGGATCGTGGCCGAGGTTGCCGCCGCGCGCTAGGCCCGCGCCCCAAATATCCGGATCGGCCTGCGCCATTGGCTGACCGCGAGACCGCAGAGGATCAGGGCAAGTGCCGCAAAGAAGCGGAACGGCAGGTCTTCGCGCAGAACAAAGGCGCCGAAGACGACCGACCAGAGCGGCACCTGATAGTTTACCAAGGTCATGAAAACCGAGCCTGCGCTGCGGATGACGATCACGCGCAAGAGGTTTGCCAGTGCCGTTGGCAGGAAGCCGAGCACTAGAATCGCAAGACCCGGGCGCAGACCGGCCCAACCGGGAACGCCTTCAATCGCCAGTGTCGGCGGGATCAGGATGATCGAGCCCACGATCAAAGTCGAGGCCGCCAAGGTGATCGGGTCAATAGGCGGGCAGCGGCGCGTGAGGATGCTTGAGACAGCATAGGAGACCGTTGCCGCAAGACAGGCGAGCTGTCCCAAGGGCGCCATGCCCTCGCCAATCCTGAGCGCAGCCGGGCCGATCAAGACTATGGCACCGGCAAAGCCCACGGCAACGCCCGCAAAGCGCCGTCCTGAAAGGGGTTCGTCAGAGAAATAATGCGCCAGCGGCAAGACAATCAGGGGCAGGGCGGCCATCGAAATGCCAGCAAATGCGGAGGGAACGTATTGCTGCCCCCAACTCAGAAGCGTGAAGGGGAGGGCTGTATTCAATGCACCAATCACGATGAGGTGCTTGATCACCGCCCGATCCGGTAGCGGACGGCGCAGGGCTACCACCAAGGCCGAAAGAGCAATCGCCCCCAGCGTTGTTCGTGCGCAAGCCACCGTCAGTGGCCCATAGCCTTCAAGCGCGATCGAGACGACCATGAATGTCCCGCCCCAGATGAGGCCGAGGGCAAAGATCGAAAACCAGTTCGCGGGGGTGGGGGCTTGGGTCATGTCTTGCGGATTACAGACTTGCTCGACGCTTCGCCAGAGGCTTCGTCGTATTGATCCCGCTCAAAGAATGAGCGCCGACGATCGCCTATACTTCCCCTTCATTTCAGAATGAAGGAGGTCTTGATGGTATTCCTCAAGAAAGGCGCGTGGGCTCTAGTTGCCGATGGTCGCAAGGCGCTGTTCCTGCGCAACAACGGCGACACGAAGGACTATGACCTAGGGGTCGTCTGGCATCGAACGATGGACAATCCAGCAAGCCGCGAGCAGGGGACTGAGCGGCCCGGCCGCCCGACCTCGGGTCCTGACGGGCGCGGGGCGGCACTTGAACCGACCGACTGGCACCAGATTGCCGAGGATCGGTTTGCTGGCGAGGTGGCCGAAATACTCAACAAGGCCGCCGCTGACGGCGCCTTTGAGCAGGTGGTGATTATCGCCCCGCCCGCGGTACTGAGCGAGTTGCGTGGCAAGCTATCTGCCAAAGCCGCAGCAGCGGTGATCGCAGAGTTGCCGAAAACCCTGACAGATCATCCGCTCGACAAGATTGCCAAGATTCTGAAATCCGATCTCGACGCGCTGTGAGAAAAGAAAAGGGGCGCCAAAAGGCGCCCCGATCCGGCGATCCTGCGAGGATCAGTTTTTCGACTTGTCGACCATCTTGCCCTTGGAGATCCAGGGCATCATGGCGCGCAGCTTTTCGCCGACCTGTTCGATCTGGTGCTCGTCGTTGATGCGGCGGGTCGCTTTGAAGAACGGCTGGCCAACGGCGTTTTCCTGCATGAAATCGCGGACGAACTTGCCGGTCTGGATGTCGGTCAGAACCGCTTTCATGCGGGCCTTGGTCTCGTCATAGGGAAGGATACGCGGGCCCGAGACATACTCGCCATATTCGGCGGTGTTCGAGATCGAGTAGTTCATGTTGGCGATGCCGCCTTCATAGATCAGGTCGACAATCAGTTTCACTTCGTGCAGGCACTCGAAATAGGCCATCTCGGGCTCGTAGCCGGCCTCGACAAGGGTCTCAAAGCCCATGCGGATCAGCTCGACCAGACCACCGCAGAGAACGGCCTGTTCGCCGAAGAGGTCGGTCTCGCATTCCTGGCGGAAGTTGGTCTCGATGATGCCCGAACGGCCGCCACCGATGGCGGAGCAATAGGACAGACCGATTTCCATGGCCTTGCCGGTGGCGTCGTTGTGAACGGCCACGAGGCAGGGTACGCCGCCGCCTTTGGTGTATTCGCCGCGCACGGTGTGGCCCGGGCCCTTCGGCGCCATCATGATCACGTCGACGCCGGGCTTGGGCTCAATCAGGCCGAAGTGGACGTTGAGGCCGTGGGCGAAGGCAATGGCCGAACCTTCACGCAGGTTGTCGTGGACGTACTTCTTGTAGGTCTCGGCCTGCAGCTCGTCCGGCATGGTGAACATGATGAGGTCGCACCAGGCGGCGGCTTCGGCAATGCCCATGACCTTGAGGCCTTCGGCTTCGGCTTTCTTGGCCGAGGGCGAGCCTTCGCGCAGGGCGACGACGAGGTTCTTGGCGCCCGAGTCACGCAGGTTCAGCGCGTGGGCGTGGCCCTGGCTGCCATAGCCGAGAATGGCGACCTTCTTGTCCTTGATGAGGTTCACATCGCAATCGCGATCGTAATAGACGCGCATCTTTGCAGTCCTTTGATGGGGTTTCGATTGAGGCGCACAATATCGAACACAGCGCGGATTGCGAGTGAAGGGACTTGAGTATTTGAAGGCCAAAAGAAGTTGTTATTCGTGGTTCGCAAGAATAATAGAAGATTTATGCTTGATGATACTGACCGCCGCCTTTTGCGCCATCTGCAGGACGAACCCTCGCTGGCCCTGCCAGAATTGGCGGAGCTATGCGGGCTGACCGCTGGCCGCGCCGGGCGGCGGATCGAAAAAATGCGCGAGGCGGGGATCATCAAGGGACAGGAGGCGGTGATCGACTGGAAGGCGCTGGGTTTTGCGGTGGCGGTGTCGCTCAGGATCACCCTCGACAAGACTGCGCCGAGCGCCTTTGACGAATTTCTCGGCGCCGCGCGGGGAGTGGCCGAGGTGATCGAGATCCAGACCTTCCTCGGACGGGTCGATGTCCGCTTGCATATCGTCGCCCGGGATCTGGGGCATTGGCAGGCGATCTATCGCGAAAAGGTCCTCACGCTGCCGCATATCGCCGATATCGAGGCGCTGATGACGGTCGCGACGGTCAAAATGGACGAGGCCCTGCCACTATGACGCCGCTCGATGACCTCGACCGCAAGATCCTCAAGGCGCTCGCCGCCGATGCCGCGCTTTCGGCCAGCACGCTCTCGCGCCGTTTGGGCCTCAGCCAGCCCGCCACTTGGCGGCGGATGAGGCGGCTACAGGACGAGGGGATCATTGCGGGGCGTCGCCTTGTGCTTGACGCCGAAAAGCTCGGCTTTGGCGTGACCGTCTTCCTTGGCATCAAGCTCGCCGCCAAGGGCCGCGTGAGCCTTGAGGATTTCGAACGCGCGGTGACCTCGATCCGCGAGGTGCAGACGGTCGAGCATGTCCTCGGCCTTTA
>JBFEXG010000190.1:0-4881 GCA_041546005.1 Paracoccaceae bacterium | reverse complement strand
GATTGATAGCGCGTGCCGTAGTCGCACAGCATCGTCACAATCGTATGCCCCGGCCCCATCTCGCGTGCCATGCGGATCGCGCCGGCGATATTCACCCCCGAAGAGCCTCCAAGGCAGAGACCTTCCTGTTGGGCCAGATCGAAGAGCACTGGCAGCGCCTCGGTATCGGGGATGTTGTAGCACATATCGGGCGCGAAACCCTCGAGGTTGGCGGTAATCCGCCCCTGCCCGATGCCTTCGGTGATCGACCCGCCCTGCGCCTTGTGCTCGCCCGTGGTGTAATAGCTGTAAAGCGTCGCGCCATCGGGATCGGCCAGCGCGACCTTCACGCCCTTGGGCTGGAGCGCCATGCCGACACCGGCGAGCGTCCCGCCCGAGCCGACCGCACAGATGAACCCGTCAACCTTGCCACCCGTCTGTTCCCAGATTTCCGGCCCCGTGGTCTCGATATGCGCCTGACGGTTCGCTATGTTGTCGAACTGGTTGGCCCAGATCGCGCCGTTGGGTTCGGTCTTGGCAAGCTCGGCCGCGAGGCGGCCGGAATAGCGGACATAGTTGTTCGGGTTGCGATAGGGCGCAGCCGGAACCTCGACAAGCTCGGCCCCTGCAAGGCGGATCATGTCCTTCTTTTCCTGACTCTGCGTCTCGGGGATGACGATCACCGTCCGGAACCCCATCGACGCGCCGACAAGCGCAAGGCCGATGCCGGTATTACCGGCGGTGCCTTCGACGATCGTGCCGCCCGGTTTCAGGTCGCCCCGCGCGATCGCATCGCGGATGATAAACAGCGCCGCGCGGTCCTTGACCGACTGTCCAGGGCTCATGAATTCGGCCTTGCCAAGGATCGTGCATCCGGTGGCATCCGAGGCGGCGCGGAGCTTGATCAGGGGCGTGTTGCCAATCGCGGCGGCAAGGTCGGAGTGGATGGTCATTCAGGGGCCTTTCGCTTTGCCCAATGTGTAGGGTCGGCCCAAGGGGAACTCAACCCATACGCCCCAGCGTTTGGCGGTTTCTCTCGAGCCATAGCAGCATCGTGATCAGGGGGCCTGTCGCGATCTCGCCACTGTCGATCAGCCCCAGCGCCCGTTCGCGGGGCAGGACATGGACGCGCAAATCCTCGTGTTCGTCGGCCATGCCGCCGGTAAAGCTGCGCTCATCGCCCAGATCGGCCAGACCGATAAAACAATGGAAGTAGTCGGTGCTTGCCCCCGGCGAGGGGTAGAATCCAAACATGGGCTGAAGCTCGATTTCGGAAATCCCCGCTTCCTCCTCGGTCTCGCGCAAGGCGGCTTCAACCGGCGTTTCCAGCACATCGACGATGCCCGCCACGGGTTCGAGCATATGCGCATTGGCATCGGATCGTAGAAGGGGCCCGACCCGGACCTGCTCGATCAGCAGGACGCGGTCGGTCAGGGGATCGTAGGGCAGCACAAGCGCGGCATCGACACCAATGAAGGCCTCACGCCGCAGGGGGCCGGTGGAGGCGCCGTCAAATCGGGTGTGAGACAGCTCTACCTGCCGGAAACGAAAGAAATCGCCCGCCATCGAAACGGGTTTGACCTCTGCGGCCAAGAGCCCTTGGCGGAGATCCGAAGGGGCGTGGCTGTGCCGCCCCCGCACCCGCGCCTCGGCCCGGTGCCAGATCATCTCCCACCGCGCCGAAAGCTCCTCGGCGGTGAGCGGCGGGTCATAGGCGGCCAGCTCGGTATTGGCCTCGATCGTCATCTCGCCCCAAGCGGCTTCCCAGCGGTGGATGTTCCACGGCTCAGAGGTGGGCACCTGAACAGCGGGCGGCTCATAGACCTGCGCCTCGACCTCACGCCCATCGGCAAGGCAAACTGTCTCGGGCCTTGGGTGATACCCGAAGGGAACCTCATAGGCATCGAGCCGCGCCAACTGGCTCGGGGCAAGACCGGTCCAGAGATGCCCCTGCGCAGTCCCGCCCTTCTCGCGCACCAGCATCGGCAATTCGCTATCGGTGACGCGATAGACCGCGTGGTCGGCGAGGGTGGCTGGCTGCATCGTGCCACCGCCCGGCCCCGCGACCAACTCGAACACCCGAGGGTGCATCAAAGTGCCGTAGACAAAGAGGCCCATGTTACGGAAACCGCTGCGCGAAGAAGTCAGTCACCACACCACAGATGAGGCCGCCAATCACGAGGAAGAGGACCAGCTCGACCGAGGCAATCACGCGTAGATAGTCGACTCCCAACTCAAAAACCGAGACAACGGCATCGACCGGGCCGTCATACATTTTGCGTATCGATCGCTCGACCATCTCGATCGACGAATAGATCAAGAGACCCCAGGCGACCATCGAAACCATTGCTGTCAGCCCGTAGCCGAGAGCATTGTAATAGCCCCTGCCCGCGCGGCTTCCGGCCACAATCCAGCCTGCCAAAAGACCGATCAAAGCATTGCCCGGCATAAACCAGCCAAAATTCGTTCCTTCCGGGAATTGCGGGACGATGAGATAGGTCACGAGCGCACCCAGCCCGGCGAACATGATCGCGGCCACGAGTTTTCCAGCTGTGGGCATATGCCCTCCCTTTCGCCTTGGCCCATATCAGGCAGGACGGCGCACTGTAATCTGCGTTACATCGCAGTTTCCGGCATGGAAGGTGCCTGCGCAAGTGGTGAGATAGAAATCCCACATCCGCTTGAACCGCGCATCAAAACCCATGGCAGCAATCTGGTCCCATTTTTCGTTGAAGGTCTCGTGCCAGCGCCGCAGCGTCTGGCTGTAGCTTTCACCAAATTCCATCGAGCCAACGACCTCAAGCCCGCCACTCTTGGCCTGCTCGCGCAGGATCGAGGGGCTGGGGAGCATACCACCCGGGAAGATGTATTTTTGAATAAAATCGACCCCCTTGCGGTAGGCCTCCCAGCGTTTGTCGGCCAGCGTGATCACCTGCAGCGTCGCCTGCGCGCCGGGCTTGAGGCATTCGCGGACCTTGTCGAAATAGGTGGGCCAGTATTTCTCGCCAACGGCCTCGAACATCTCGATTGAGGCGATGCCGTCATAACGGCCAGTCTCGTCACGATAGTCCTGAAGTTTGAATGTTACCTTGTCGGAAAGTCCGGCCTTTTCAATGCGGTCCACGGCATACTTATACTGCTCTTGGCTGATCGTCAGGCAGGTCACGTTAAGCCCCCGCGTCCCCGCCGCATATTCGGCAAAGCCGCCCCAGCCGCAGCCGATCTCGAGCACATGATCGCCCTCTTTAACCCCCATCTGATCGACCATCGCTTCGTATTTCTGGGTCTGCGCCTTTTCGAGGCTCTCCTGTCCGGTTTTGAACAAGGCACTCGAATAGGTCATCGTGTCGTCAAGCCAGAGCCGGTAGAAATCATTGCCCAGATCATAGTGATAGCTGATGTTCTTGCGGGCCTGCTTTTTGGTATTGGACTGAAGCCAGAAGCGCAGGTTTTCCCACGCGCGGATAAGGGCATAGCCGACGAAGTTGTCAGAGACTGTATCGTTCTGGTCGTGGACGAAATCCATGAAGGCCTGAAGGTCGGGCGTTGTCCACCAACCATCGAGATAGGCCTCGCTAAACCCAAGATCGCCTTCGCGGATCAGGCGGGTAAAGACTTCGGGGTGGTGGACTTCGAGAACGGCCTGATAGCCCGCCCCTTCTCCTTCGGCCCGGAATATGCGGCCATCCTCTAGAACGAAATCCATTCGCCCCCGACGAAGATTGCACACAACATCAAACACCGGACCGAAATAACGAGGCAGGTCCTTTTGCCCCTTTGTCGTCGTCAGGATCATCCCTACTCCCGCGGCAGCCAACTTGAGGAAATATTAACGGTTGATTTTCGCCTGTCACCCGTTTCCTCAAAGAAAGCGCCGTATCGCGGGTGTCTTAAAGTATACGCAGACACCCGCGACCTAGATCAAAGAACGCTGTCGACGGCGTTGATAAGTTTGTCGATCTCGGATTCAGACGTGTAATGGACAAAGCTCATCCGCAAGACGCCCTTCTCCAAATCGACGCCAAGCGCGGTCAGCGGCCGAACGGCATAGAAATCCCCGCCGCCTGCCATGATTCCGTGCGGCGCAAGGGCTGCCGCGGTCGCCTCAGCGTCGCGCCCGCCATCGAGAGCAACAGCCACAGTCGGCGCACGCCCCGCTGCGTCGCGCGGCCCAAGGAGCCGGACCGAGTTCTTGGCAGAAAGGTAGTCGAGAAGCGGCTGGAGGAGCTTGATCTCATGCGCCCGCATCAGATCATGCGCGAAAGCACCGGCTGCTGCACCGCTGGACGGGCCGCCATGATGAGCGCTCAGCGCCTCGAAATAGTCTGCCATGCCCGCGCTCGCGGCAATCTGCGCGTGGTCGGGGCCTGCTGGAGTGAAGCGCTTGTAGAGCGTGTCGCCGTTGAAATAGTGCGCCTGATTGGGAAGCTCTGCGCCAAAACCCTCGCGGATCACCATGATCCCCTGATGCGGCCCATAGGTCTTGTAAGCCGAGAAGAGATACACATCGCAGCCCAGATCGCCCACGTTCGGGAAACCGTGCGGGGCGTAGCTCACGCCGTCGACCACCACGAAAGCCCCCGCCGCATGGGCGCGGGCCGTGATCGCCTGAACATCGTTGATCTCGGCCACCACGTTCGAACAATGCGGGAAGCACACAAGCCGCACCGCACCATCGGCCAGAAGAGCCTCGAGCCGCTCGGGATCAAGGCTCCCGGTCTCGGTGTCGATCTGCCATTCGCGAACCTCGATCCCCTCTTCCGCCAACCGCCGCCAGACGCCGCTGTTGGCCTCGTGGTCCTGATTGGTCACCACAATCGCCTCGCCGGGCTTGAGCCAGCGGCGCACGGCATTTGCGAGGACATAGGTGTTCTGGCTGGTCGAGGGGCCGAAGGACAGCTC
>JBFEXG010000112.1:0-7533 GCA_041546005.1 Paracoccaceae bacterium | reverse complement strand
GCCGCCTCGGCCACGCGGTAGGCATGGCTGATGAAATAGCCGCCGAGCGAGATCACGCAGCCGGTGACAATCAGGAGCGCCCAGTCGCCCGCATCGGGCATGACCCAAGCGCGGAGGAGGAAATCGAGGATCGCACCGTCTCCGGCAGCATAGCGCCCATTGCCCAAAGCAAGGCCCGAGACAGCGGCAACAATGATGAACGCGACCTGAATGTAAAAGCTCATGGTGGCCGCGCTCTCGGTCCGGCCGATATAGCGGGTCATCATGTGCATCGCCGCATAGCCCACCGCCGAGGCGATGGGGAAAAGGGCGGCAAGGCGGAAGGTCTCGGCGCCGGGCCGCAACATAATCCCGACACCGACAAGGCCGATCACCACCGCGAACCACCGGTGCGGCCCGACGTGTTCGCGCAAGAAGACCACAGAAAAGACAGTAATCACGATGGGCGCGACGAAGAAGAGCGCAACGCCTTCCGCGAGCGGCAAGACCGAGAGGCCGAGAAAGAATGTGATGTTGGAAAAGACCACAAAGCTTGCCCGCAGCATATGAAGCCAGAAGCGATTGGTTCGGGCTGCAGCGAGCCCGCCATTGAAGGGGAAGATCACCACAAAGAGGACCAGCATCGCCACAACCGAGCGGATCAGGATCACCTCGTGCAGCGGATAGCCGCCGCTTAGGAACTTGATCGCCATGTCGTTGACGGAAAAGAACAAGACCGCAACAAGCGCGCTTCCTGCCCCGATGATGGTGGGATTCTCTCTAAACTGGACCAACATGCGGGCAGCCTAGGAGCGGCCGTCGAGTGCGTTCTGTCCTGTCCGCGACAGAGCCTTGCCCTAGCCGCCGCGTTTGACCCTTTGCACTTCGCGCTCGAGCGCGTCGAGAAAGCGGCTCCGGTCGGCCTTGCCAAAGGCCTTGCCACCGCCTTGGCGGAAGGGATCGGCGGCACGCAGGTCGGCCATCAGATCGCGCATACCCAGAACCTGCCCGATATTGGCCTCGGTCAGCGCCTCGCCGTTGTGTTTGAGAACCCGCGCGCCCGCGGCCACGCATTTCGCGGCCAAAGGGATATCCCCGGTTATCACGATATCGCCTTTGCCCGCGCGCTCGGCGATCCACATATCGGCGATGTCGGGCCCGTCAGGGACGATCACCGTCTCCACCAGCGGATTGGGCGAAGGCCGGATACCGCCGTTCGAAACGATGAACATCTTGATGCCGTGGCGGGTCGCCACCCGTTCGGCCTCGGCCTTCACCGGGCAGGCATCGGCGTCGACATAGATCACGCGAAGAGCGCCTCGGCATGGAAGGCGATATGTTCTTCAGCGAAGGTCATGATGAAATAATAGCTGTGGTCATAGCCCTTCTGGAACCGGACCGTCGACGGCTGTCGGCGGCGGCCGATCGCTTCGACCAAGGCCTCGGTTCGCAAGAGATCGGCGAAAGGGTCTTCTGTGCCGGTGTCGATCAGCATCGGTCCGTCAAAACCCACATCTTCCATCAGGGCGGCGGCGTCGTATTGCCGCCAATTCGCCTCATCCGGCCCGAGATAGGCAGTCAACTGTTTGCGGCCCCAATCCGATTGGCTCGGCTGACAGATCGGCGAGAGCGCGGAAACCGAGGCAAAGCGCCCCGGCATGGCCATCGCCAGCGTCAGCGCCCCATGGCCGCCCATCGAATGGCCCATGATCGATTGCCGGCCCTCGTCGATGGGAAAAGAGGCGGTGACGATCTTTGGCAGCTCATCAAGGATATAATCGCGCATCTGGAAATGCTTGGCCCAAGGCGCCTCGGTCGCATTCACATAGAAGCCCGCGCCCTGTCCCAGATCATATTCGGGATCGTCGGCAACTCCCTCGCCCCGCGGCGAGGTATCGGGAAAGACCAATGCAACGCCCTCGGCAGCGGCCCATTGCTGAAGGCCGGCTTTGGTCATCGCGTTTTCATGGGTGCAGGTGAGGCCCGAGAGATACCAGATCACAGGAACCGGACCCTGCTCGGCCTCTTGCGGAAGAAAGAGACCAAAGGTCATGTCGCAATTGCAGACTGTCGAGCGGTGGCGATAGACCCCTTGCACCCCGCCAAAGCAGCGGTTTTCCGATACGGTTTCCATTCTACCCTCCAAGTCCCATCGACGGCGCGACCCAGGCGATGATCGCCGAAACGGTCAGGATGCTCGCAGCCGTCGAAATCAGGATCGACGCCGAGACGCGCTGGGGCGCGACACCGTAATGCTGCGCCAGAATATAGACGTTGCCCGCCACCGGAAGTGCGGCGGCAGCGACCATGACGCCTGCGGCGAAGGGCTCGACGTCGAAGACGCCAAAGGCGAAGAACGCGACGAGGCCCGGATGCAGGACAAGCTTGGCAAAGGAAAGCCAGCCCGCCACGGCCACGCGCTCGGCCGATTTCGTCGCCAGCGAGGCACCGATGGCAAAAAGCGCCCCCGGCGTTGCCGCCGCGCCAAGGATCGAGACGAATTCATTGATCGGCTGCGGCAGGCCATAGCCCGTGCTCGAAACGGCAAGGCCAAGGACGATGGAGACGATCATCGGGTTCTTGAGTAGCCCGAGGCCGACCGTTCTCAGAATACCGACCGACATCCGGCCATCGCGGCTTCCGGTGATGAGGATCACGATCAGCGAGCCAAACACGATCAGGTCGACCGCCAACACCAGCATGTTCGGTCCGATTGCGTCCTCTCCGAAAAGAAGGGTCAGCATCGGGATGCCGAGGAAGCCCACGTTACCGATGGCACCGCACTGCGCCTCGACCGCTGCTTCTTCGACGCTCCGTTTGCGGACCAAAGCCACGGCGGTAACGATGAGATAGACCGCCATCGTTCCGGCAAGGTAGGCCCAGACGAATTGCCAATCGAGGATTTCGGCAAGTGACAGATTGGCCGAGAACCGGAAGAGCATCGCCGAAAGGGCGAAGTAGAAGACGAACTTGGTGAGATAGGCGGTCGCCTCGGGCGTGAAGAACCGCGTGCGCCCCGCGCCATAGCCAACGCCGATCAGCGCAAAGAACGGCAATGTCTTCAGAAAGATTTCCCACATGAGGCCGACCTAGCATGGCGCGGCGCCGGTGGGAATGTCAGGATTTGCCTTGCGGCGAAATGGCGGATCAGACGCGATGGTAGGGCGCACCTGCGAGGATCGAGGCCGCGCGATAGAGCTGCTCGGTCAGCATCACCCGCACCAGCATATGCGGCCAGACCATTTTGCCGAACGACAAAAGCGCATCGGCCCGTTCGCGAAGGGCCGGATCGATGCCATCGGCTCCACCGATCACGAAGGCCACATCCTGACGCCCGTTGTCGCGCCACTGGCCAAGCTGATCGGCGAAATCGGGCGAAGTCATCACCTTGCCGCGCTCGTCGAGGCAGCAGATCAACGAACCTGAAGGGATCGCCTTTTCCAAAAGCGCGGCCTCGGCCGCCATGCCGCCACCCTTCTTGTCTTCAACCTCGATCACCTGCGCAGGGCCAAGGCCCAGCGCGCGGCCGGTGCGGTCGAAACGGGTAAGGTAGTCCTTGATCAGGTCAAGCTCTGGCCCGGCCCTGAGGCGGCCGACGACGACCAGATGCACCCGCATCTCAGTTGGCTTTCGCCGAAACTCCGCCCGGCAGCCACATCTTCTCGAGCTGATAGAACTCGCGAACCTCGGGGCGGAAGACATGGACGATCACATCGCCCGCGTCGATCAGCACCCAGTCGCCGACCTCGGCACCCTCGACCTTGCACAGGACACCCAGATCCTGCTTGAGCCGTTCGGTGAGCTTTTCGGACATGGCAGCGACCTGGCGGGTCGACCGGCCAGATGCGATGACCATGAAATCGGCCATCTCGGATTTCCCGCGCAGCGGAATCTCCACAATGTCTTCTGCCTTGTCGTCGTCGAGGGAGGCGAGAACAGCCGCGAGGATCTGTTCGCTTGTGGCTTGGTCGGATGCGGTCATCTTGATGGCATCCTGACGCGCGGCATCGGCCGCGGATAGTTCGAGAGACAGGTCATTGTCCTCCGGTGTGGCACGCCCGTTTGCAGCGGACGTTTCTCATGTCCAAAGCCTAGCAAGGGTGACGTATCATTTCAATGAATCCGGCCTCATGCCGGGCTAGCGCACCCTTTCTCGCATTAATCCGACAAGTTCAACGGTAAAACCGGGGATTTTTCGCAACAGTCAGTCTGTCGTCACCGGCTCTGCATCGCCAAGAATGCGGACCTCGCGCTGCGGGAAGGGGATGGAAATGCCGTTCTCGTGGAAAGCATCCCAGAGCGCCAAATAGACGTTGCCGCGAATGTTGGTGAGGCCCTGCGTGGGATCGCGGATCCAAAAGCGTAGTACATAGTCGATGCTGGAGTCGCCAAATCCCGTGATATGGCAGACGGTCTGCTTGTCCTTTAGGACCCGATCAACCGTTTTTGCCGCCCCGATCGCGATCCGCCGCACATCATGGGGGTTGTCGTTATAGGAAGCTCCGAAATGGATATCGAGCCGGACGAAATCATCCGAGTGCGACCAGTTCACCACTTGGCCCGTAATCAGGTCTTCGTTCGGGATCAGGTATTCCCGCCCGTCCCGCGTGGTGATCGAAACATAGCGGGCGCCAAGGCTGTTGATCCAGCCAAAGGTATCGCCAAGGCTGATCACGTCGCCGGGCTTGATCGATTTGTCGAGAAGGATGATCACACCCGAAACGAGGTTGGACACGACCTTTTGCAGACCAAAACCGAGGCCGACACCGATGGCACCGGAGAGAACGGCAAGGCCCGTCAGGTCAACGCCGACCGCCTTCAAGCCGACAAAGAGCGCGATACCGTAAAGGATCAGTTGGACGAACTTGATCGTCAGAACCCGCATCGAAGGGCTCAGATCGCTGTTGTCTTGAATGCGCTGTGAGGTCGTCCGCGAAAGGAACCTTGCCGCATAGAACAAGACACCGATGACCAGAATCGCTTGCAACACGAGCCAGACCGAGATCCTGAGATCCCCGAAGTGAATGGCCATGCTATCGAGGATGGCCTGAACTTCGTTGGTGATATTGAGAACACTCAAGGTCACCCAGATCCAGGCGCCATAGCGGACAACCAAACGAAGGGGTCCATAGTTGATCAGGCGTGTGGCGACTGCCACGATCAGCCAAGCGAAGGTTAGGTTACCGACGATCGCCAGAAGATAGGAGCGCGACGGCCAGGTGATCTCGCGCATCACCAGAACGGTGAACCAGATCAGGATGACGAAAAAGATTAGCGTCATCCGCTTGTGTACGACGATCGCCCACCGCATCCGCGATATCGGCCAGCCCTCGCGGGTGCGCAGCCAGTCGTGGTACTTCGGGGCGATCCACTTGGTCAGCAGATAGGCAACAGCAAAAACGCCGATGAGGATCGCGACCTGATAGGCGTTCCACGGGCGGAACAGCGTGCCGAGGAATTCCCAAAGCTGCTCGATCAGCCCTCGGCTGATCTCGACTGCATCGGTAGTGGTCTGTTCCACGGGCGGATCACCTTCCTTTGGGAGCCTTCCTTTGGATCGATGATGGGGCGCTCCGGCCCATCACGCAAGCGCCGGTGTGCCTAGTTTTCCGTTTCCGTTTCTTGCACCGGTTCGGGCTCAGTGCGCTTGAGCCGCCCCGACCTCCAGAGCGCCTCCCGCAGGATATACTCGATCTGGCCGTTGACGCTCCGCAGATCGTCATCCGCCCAACGGGCCACGGCTTCGAGAATGTCTTCCCGAAGCCGTAGAGGATATGCCTTCTTGGCTGCCATGATCAGTAGAGACTGCCTGCGTTGATCACCGGCGTCGGCTCGGCACCGCTCGACAAGACGACCATGAGGTTGGCCACCATCGCAGCCTTGCGCTCGGGATCGAGGGACATCCCGTCGCTCTGTTCCAACTCTTTGACCGCAGCGGCGACAATGCTGACCGTGCCTTTGACAATCGTCTCGCGGGCGTCGAGCAGGGCGCTCGCCTGCTGCCGCTTGAGCATCGCGGCGGCGATCTCGGTCGCGTAGGCAAGATGATTGATCCGCGCCTCGACGACCTCGATGCCGGCCTCGGCCACGCGGGCCTGAATGGCCTCCATCATCTTTTCGGCCACCTCGGCTGTATCACCGCGCAGGGACAGACCATCATGGCTGTCGTTCAGGCCGAAATCGTAGGGGTAGGAGCTCGCCAGCGAGCGCACCGCGCTTTCGGTTTGGGTTTCGACATAGGTCGCATAGTCCTCGACCTCAAACACAGCACGATAGGGATCGACCACGCGCCAGACCACGATGGCGCTGATCTCGATCGGGTTGCCTACTGCGTCGTTCACCTTGCTGCGGCTCGATTCAAAGTTGAGGAGCCGCGTCGAGACCTTCATGCGCGGATAGTAGAACGGCAGCGTCCAGCGCAGACCAGCGGTCGCATCCGTGCCGCGATAGGCTCCGAAAAGCGTCAGCACCCGCGCCTGCTTGGGCTGGTTGAGAAAGAAGCCGGGGACAACAAAGACGGTAAAGGCCGCAGAGGCGAAAAGTATGGCGATTGCCCGAAGCTCGTCACCTTGTGAAATGTTGCGAAGGAACCCGAGGATGCCCAGCGCCTCTCCGGCGATGAGCAGAAGAAGGACGGCAACGCCCGAAACAACGAACGCCTGACGTGAAGAGCCTGAACTTTGGGGGCTGGACATGACAAAACTCCAATCTGATATCACTTTGATATCTACTTAGACCGCAGCGCCCATGTTTCAACCCCAAGCACAGCCCTTGCGAGACTCGATGGGGCCGTGTATCTGCCCAAGCCATGACGATGGTTTTTGATATGGATGATCGTTCGCGCTTGCCCTGGCGGTTCTTTGGCGCGACCCACACCATTCTTGCGCGACTTTGACCGCGCCGCGCATCCGTGCGCCCCATTCCGACGCCTTTTCATCAGCACATCAAGGGAGAGGACCTATGTCCCCCAAAACGCTCTACGATAAGATCTGGGACGCCCACGTTGCCCATGAATCCGAGGATGGCACCTGCCTGCTCTACATCGACCGTCACCTCGTTCACGAAGTGACCAGCCCGCAGGCCTTCGAGGGCCTGCGCATGGCGGGCCGCAAGGTTCGCGCACCGGAAAAGACCATCGCTGTGCCGGATCATAACGTGCCCACCACGCTCGATCGCGCCAATGCCGCGACCATGACCGAAGAGAGCCGTATTCAGGTTGAGGCGCTCGACAAGAACGCCAAGGACTTTGGTATTCACTATTACCCCGTCTCCGACGTCCGCCAAGGCATCGTTCACATCGTCGGCCCCGAGCAGGGTTGGACCCTGCCAGGCATGACCGTGGTTTGCGGCGACAGCCACACCGCAACCCACGGCGCTTTCGGCGCGCTGGCCCACGGGATCGGCACGTCCGAGGTTGAACACGTTCTGGCGACGCAAACGCTGATCCAGAAGAAGTCGAAAAACATGAAGGTGGAGATCACCGGCAAGCTGCGCCCCGGTGTGACCGCCAAGGACATCACGCTGTCGGTCATCGGCGCGACCGGCACGGCGGGC
>JBFEXG010000156.1:0-5960 GCA_041546005.1 Paracoccaceae bacterium | reverse complement strand
TGATCGCGGTCGCCAGCGGCGGCAACGTCGATGCTGAGGTCTATCAAGGCGCATTGTCGCGCTTCGCCTGAGGGGCGCTTGACCTTGCCCGCAAGAGCCGCAGGATAGCCCGAGTTTCAGGGAGAAAACCGATGCAGGAAACCTATATCGACCGGGGCGGCGTGCGCCTCTTTGCCCGCGTGGATGGCGTGGACGACCCCAAGGCGCCCACCGTGGTCTTCGCCAATTCCCTCGGCACCAACCTGCACCTGTGGGATCTGATCCTGCCCCATCTGCCCAAGGGCATCCGCATCGTCCGAATGGACAAGCGCGGTCATGGCAAATCCGATGTCCCGCCCGCGCCCTATACGATGGGCGCGCTGGTGAGCGATGCCGAGGCGGTCTGCGATGCCTTTGAGGTGCGCGATGCTGTCTTCGTGGGCCTCTCGGTCGGCGGGCTGATCGCGCAGGGCCTTGCCGTCAAACGGATGGACATTATCCGCGCCCTTGTTCTTTCAAACACCGCCGCCAAGATCGGCAACCAGAAGCTCTGGCAGGACCGGATCGATGGCGTCCGCGCAGGCGGGCTCGAGAGCCTCGCCGATGGCGTGATGGAGCGCTGGTTCAGCAAGGAATTTCGCGCGGGCCCCGAGCTTGCCAAATGGCGTGCCCATCTCGTCTCAACCGCCGACGAAGGCTATATCGGCGTTTCCGCCGCCATTGCCGGAACGGATTTCTATACGCCCACAAGCGGCCTGCGCCTGCCGACCCTCGGCATCGCGGGATCGGAAGACGGAGCAACGCCACCCGACCTCGTGCGCGAGACGATCGACCTCATCCCCGGCTCGCGGTTCGAACTGATGCGCAAGGTGGGGCACCTGCCCTGTGTCGAGGCCCCCGAGGCCTATGCGGGGCTTCTCAACGATTTCCTCAAGCAAACCGGCCATGTCTGATTTCCTGCTGGTCCACGGCTCCTGCCACGGGGCTTGGGCTTTTGACCGACTGATCCCCGAGTTGGAGGCGCTCGGCCATACCGCCCGCGCCATCGACCTGCCCTCGCATGGGGAGGACAAGACCCCGCCCCGCGAGGTCACGCTCGAGGCCTATGCCAAGGCGATCCTTGCGGCGATTGACGCGCCGACCATCGTTGTCGGCCACTCAATGGCGGGCTATCCCCTGACCCTTGCGGCCGACTTGGCGCCGGAGAGGTTCCGCCGCCTGATCTATCTTTGCGCCTATGTGCCGATGGCGGGAAAATCGCTGGCCGAGATGCGCCGCATGGCCCCGCGCCAGCCGTTGAACGGCAAGCTCCTGATCGACGACGAGCGGATCACATTTGCCCCCGATCTCGCGCAGATCGGCCCCAACTTCTTCGGCGGCACTGATCCTGAGACGATGGCTTGGGCGCTCTCCAAGCTCTGCCCCCAGCCGATCCTGCCGCAGGAAACGCCGGTCTGGCCCAGCGCCTCGCGCGACCTGCCGCGCCGCTATATCCGCTGCCTGCGCGACGAGACGATCCCACCCGAATTTCAGGTGACGATGACAGAAAATTGGCCCGCTGATACGGTGGCGACGATCGACACCGGCCACGCCCCCTTCCTTTCCGATCCCATGGGGCTCGCGCGGCTCTTGGGACGACTGGCCGAGGACTAGGATCGCGGGCTTGGCTGGTATCAATGTGCGCGGTTCGTCGCGCGCGCCAGAGAGAGCGCAAAGACGACCTTCTATGTCGCACGAGGAAAAGTGAGGCTGCAGCCAAGATGCGCAGGTTGGGGCAAAGCAGAGCGGAGGCCGCATGAAACTCGCCGATCTCGATATCATCGTCACTGCACCCCCCGCGCCGGGCTGGGGCGGGCGCTACTGGATCTTCGTCAAGGTGACGACCGACACCGGCATCACCGGTTGGGGCGAATGCTACGCCTCGACCGTCGGGCCCGCCGCCATGACCGCTGTGATCCGCGATGTGTTTGAACGTCACATGGCGGGCGAGAACCCCGAGAATATCGAGCTGATGTTCCGCCGGGTCTATTCCTCGGGGTTCACCCAGCGGCCCGACCTCACAGTCATGGGCGCCTTTTCGGGGCTTGAGATTGCCTGCTGGGATATCCTCGGCAAAGATCGCGACCGCCCCGTGCACGCCCTTCTTGGTGGCAAGGTGGCTGACCGGCTGCGCGCCTACAGTTATCTCTATCCCTCGCGCCCGAGCCACAAGCTCCCCGAGTTCTGGGTCGATGCCGATATGTCGGCGGAAAGCGCCATCGACCTTGTGGAAAAGGGCTATACCGCCGTCAAGTTCGACCCCGCCGGCCCCTATACGATCCGCCCGGGTCATATGCCTTCGATGAGCGATATCTCCCGCTCGGCCGACTTCTGCCGGAAGATCCGCGAGGCGGTGGGCGACAAGGCCGATCTGCTCTTCGGCACGCACGGCCAGTTTTCCACGGGCGGAGCAATCCGCATGGGGCAAGCGATCGAGCCCTATTCGCCGCTCTGGTATGAAGAGCCGATCCCGCCCGATAATGTGGCCGAATTTGCCAAGGTCGCCGCGGCTCTGAAGATCCCCGTCGCCACGGGTGAGCGGATGACCACACTCGCCGAGTTCTCGATGGCGTTGCGTCATGGCGTGACGATCCTTCAGCCCGCTCTTGGCCGCTCGGGCGGCATCTGGCAGGCCAAGAAGATCGCCGCCGTGGCCGAAACCTATAACGCACAGGTCGCGCCGCACCTCTATGCCGGACCGGTGGAATGGGCAGCCAATATCCAGTTCGGCCTCTCGACCCCCAACCTTTTGCTCGTGGAAACCATCGAGACGCCCTTCCACGCCGCCCTCGTGCGCAACACGCTCAAGGTCGAGAATGGCTATGTCCTCGCTCCAACCGGCGCGGGCCTTGGCATCGACTTCGACGAAGCGCTGGCCCGCGCCCACCCCTTCACCGGCGACGGGCTTCACCTGCAGATGCAGGAGGCGCCGGTGAGCTATCACGAACAGAACGTCTTTGAAGGCGGCGCGCCCTCCAAGGAGTAGCTGCGGGGTTGACAGATCGGGCCGGCGGCCCTGTCTTTGGGCTGGAAGGGGGAGCCGAGCATGACCCATATCCTCGCCATCGATCAGGGCACCACATCAAGCCGCGCCATCGTCTTTGGCCCGGACATGAAACCGGTTGCCACCGCGCAGCAGGAGTTTGCCCAGCACTTCCCGCGAAGCGGCTGGGTCGAGCATAATCCGGACGATCTTTGGCAGACCACGCTGGCGACCTGCAGGGCGGCCATCGAAAAGGCGGGACTGACCGCAAAAGACATCGCCGGAATTGGCATCACCAACCAGCGCGAAACGACGCTCCTTTGGGATCGTGCCACCGGAAAGCCGCTGCACAAGGCCATCGTCTGGCAGGATCGCCGCACGGCCGACTATTGCCGCGAGCTGCGCGAGGCGGGGCACGAGGCGATGATTACCGCCCGCACGGGCCTTTTGGCCGACCCCTATTTCTCGGGCACCAAACTGCGCTGGCTGCTTCAAACCATCCCCGGCGCACAAGAAAAGGCCACAAACGGAGAGCTTGCCTTCGGCACCGTCGATAGCTGGCTGATTTGGAACTTCACCGGCGGGAAGGTTCATGCGACAGACGCCACCAATGCCGCGCGGACGCTTCTTTACAACATTCACAAAGGCCGCTGGAGCGCCGAGATCTGCGAACTTTTCGACATCCCGATGGCTGTCTTGCCGCAGGTCAAGGATTGCGCGGCCGACTTCGGCATGACCGATCCCGCGCTTTTTGGCGCGCCTCTGCCAATCCTCGGCGTGGCCGGGGATCAACAGGCAGCGACGGTCGGTCAGGCGTGTTTCCATCCCGGCATGATGAAATCGACCTACGGGACGGGCTGTTTTGCACTTATCAATACCGGGCAGGGCGCGGTTGCCTCAAAGAACCGGCTTCTGACCACCATTGCCTATCAACTGAACGGACAGACAACCTATGCTCTCGAAGGGTCGATCTTTATCGCCGGCGCGGTGGTGCAATGGCTGCGCGATGGGCTTGGGATCATAGGCAGCGCCGCTGAAACCCAAGACCTGGCCGACAGGGCCGATCCGCATCAGGACGTGATCCTTGTCCCCGCCTTTGTCGGGCTCGGCGCGCCCTATTGGAATGCCGAATGCCGGGGCGCGGCTTTCGGGCTCACGCGCGGGACGGGGCCGGCCGAGATGGCCCGCGCCGCTCTTGAGAGCGTGGGGTTCCAGACACGCGACCTCCTCGACGCCATGCGGGCGGACATGGGCACGACCGGCGAGGCCACCCTGCGGGTCGATGGGGGCATGACCGCAAGCGACTGGACCATGCAGTTTCTCGCCGACATCACCGGCGCAAGGGTCGACCGGCCGACGATTTTGGAAACCACCGCCCTCGGTGCCGCATGGCTTGCCGGGCAGAGGGCGGGCGTCTATCCGGCGATGGAAGAGTTTGAGAAGACCTGGGCGCTTGAGCGGAGCTTCGCGCCGGAAATGAGCGCCGGCACACGCCTTACCCGATATTCCGCTTGGAAACGCGCTGTGGCCGCGACACTGTCTGTTTAATGGTACGCAATCCGTGACCTTCCGCAGGTATTTGCACCTCGCCGCCGCGCTTGGCATTCCTGCCATCTGGCTGACGCTTTGGTCTTGGGGTCAGCCGCTGACTTGCACTTGCGGAACGGTCCGCCTTTGGGTCGGATCAATCTGGTCATCACAGAACTCCCAGCAGATCGCCGACTGGTATACGCTCGCGCATATCATGCACGGGGTTGCAGTGATCCTGATGGGTCGGCTCCTGTTCAGACGCCTGTCTTTCAACGCCCTCTATGTGATCGCCATTGCCACCGGTGTGGGCTGGGAAATCTTCGAGCACTCGGACTTTGTCATCCGTCAGTTCCGCTATGGCACTGTCAATCAGGGCTATACGGGCGATAGCGTACTGAACGCCGTTTCGGACTATATCTTTATGATGAGCGGGTTCTATCTCGCCAGACTCTTGCCGACGATCTGGGTTGCTGCGCTTTTGATCAGCCTCGAAAGCACCGCCACCCTCGTCGCTCGCGATGGCTTCATCCTCGAGGCGATCATGCTGGTTCACCAGTTCGAGGCGATTGAAGAATGGCAGCTTGAGCTGAAACCGGATCACCTCAAGAACGAACGCTGAAACTGGCGATCCCGGGAGGACTCGAACCCCCAACCTGCTGATTAGAAGTCAGCTGCTCTATCCAGTTGAGCTACGGGACCGCTGAGGCTGTTTAGCCAGCCGATGCCATCGGGCGCAAGCGAAAGCGGATCAGTGGGTCCAGGGGCCGCGGCGGCTGGTGGCGAAGTTTTCGCCATACCCCATGGGCCGCAGGTTAGGCTTGCGGGTCTTGGGCTCGAGCACGACGACTTCGATGCCATTGTCGGCGGCGTAGTCGAGCGCGGCTTCTTTGGTCTCGAAGCGCAGTTTGACTTGGCTCTGCGTGTCGTCCGACGAGGTCCACCCCATCAGAGGATCAATCTCGCGGGCGGAGGCGGGCGCGTATTCGAGGACCCACTGGTGGGTCTTGGCCATGCCCGAGGACATGGCGGTTTTTGCGGGACAGTAGATTCTAGCGCGCATCTTGGCCTCCGAAACTCTGCTCCCTTATCCAGAAAACGAAGGGGCTGTGCAAGTTCTCTGCATCTAATTCTTGTGGGGCTTGAACAAGAACAAAATGCGTACAATTCTAAAGGGCCTGCCGGAGACCGCAAATGCACAACAACCGCCCAGATCAGATGCCGATCGCGCAGCAGACGCCGCATCGCCGCGACAAGCTCGAGGGCGGCAAGCAGTTTGTCCTGCATACGGAATTTCAACCGGCTGGCGATCAGCCGACGGCCATTGCCGAGCTGACCGCAGGGATCAACGAGGGCGAGCGTAGTCAGGTTCTTCTGGGGGCCACCGGCACCGGCAAGACC
This sequence comes from Paracoccaceae bacterium, assembly GCA_041546005.1. GTDB lineage: Bacteria > Pseudomonadota > Alphaproteobacteria > Rhodobacterales > Rhodobacteraceae > RFZI01. The sequence continues at coordinate 31 of JBFEXG010000156.1, read as the reverse complement.
TTTACCATGGCCAAGATCATCGAGGAAACAC
>JBFEXG010000004.1:0-25896 GCA_041546005.1 Paracoccaceae bacterium | reverse complement strand
GACCGTCTTGATCACGTCAAACCCCTGCCGCGCGCAGGACGGGCAAGAGATGATGTTCACGCCGCGATGGCGCAGGCCGAGGCTCTTGAGGATCTCGTAACCCACCTTCACCTCTTCGACCGGATCGGCCGAAAGGCTCACACGGATCGTATCGCCAATCCCCGACCACAGAAGGTTGCCAAGGCCGATGGCCGATTTGATCGTGCCCGACATCAGCCCCCCCGCTTCGGTGATCCCGAGATGGATCGGCGCATCGGTGGCCTCGGCCAGCTGTTGATAGGCGGCGGCGGCGAGGAAGACGTCCGAGGCTTTGCAGCTGATTTTGAACTCGTGGAAATCGTTGTCTTGCAGGATCTTGATATGATCGAGCCCGCTTTCGACCATCGCATCGGGGCAAGGCTCGCCGTATTTGTCGAGGAGGTGCTTTTCGAGCGAACCGGCATTGACTCCGATGCGGATCGAGCAGCCGTGGTCCTTGGCGGCCCGGATCACCTCTTTCACCCGCTTGGCGTCACCGATATTGCCCGGATTGATCCGCAGACAGGCGGCCCCTGCCTCGGCGGCTTCGATGGCGCGTTTGTAGTGGAAATGGATATCCGCCACGATCGGCACGGGGCTTTGCCGCACGATCTCTTTCAGCGCTTTGGTCGAGGCTTCGTCCGGCGTCGAAACCCTGACGATATCAGCCCCCGCTTCAGCCGCCCTCAGGACTTGAGCCACTGTCGCCTTCACATCGTGCGTGAGCGTGTTGGTCATGGTCTGGACGGTGATCGGCGCGTCCCCCCCAACGGGCACGTTCCCGACCATGATCTGGCGGGATTTGCGGCGCTCGATATTGCGCCAGGGGCGGACGGGGTTGTGGCTCATCGGGATGATCCTGCACGACTAGACTTGGCGCGTTACCTATGACGCGCGGGCCTTCATGGCAACGGGGGTTGGCCTATTGGCCGGTCTGCGCCTCGGCCACGGCAATCATCGCCGCGAGATCGCTATCGGCGTCGAGATTTGCGACCGCATAGGTGCCTGTCACGTGCTCGGCCGAAAGGGTCACGCCGGAGGTTACAGTGCCAGCCGGACCGACAGGGCCGTAGTGCATGCCGTCGAGCGCAAAATAAACAGCCCCCGACTCGCCGACACGGATCTGTGCCGGCGCTTCGGTCTGCGGCGGAGCATAGCTGTCACCCGCGTTCATGATCCCTTCGTAGACCACAGTTCCGTCAACCGAAGTGACGCGAACCCAACTCGGACGCACGGCAACAACCGCAAGACCGGAACTGACAGCTTCCGTCACCTGCACTGCGCCCGGCTCGGCTGCGGCCTCGGCCACAGCGGCGGCCACGGCATCGGTGGCATCATCGGCGATCAGGGCACCAATCGAATTGGGATCAAGGGTCGAGATCGGACCGTCACGGGCAATCATCACCGGCGTATCAAGCGCTTGCGGGCGATAGAGGCGGTCCAGTGCCTCGACCGATGGGGCCGCATATAGCGCGCCTTCGTCCGCGGCTCCGAGGGCAACGGCGTTGCCGGCAAGCGGATCCAGATCGCTCACAACGAAGGGCGTCTGTTCGACGGGCGCAAGCCGAACCTTCTGCACCTCTTGAAGAACCGTCCACCCGCCGTAACCAAGGCCGCCAATCAAGGCGACAAGGACGAGAATCGAGCCAATAGCGCTCGGCTCGACCTGCGCCCAGACGGATTCGCCAGCGGGCACAAAGGGCGTTGCGGGTTTTGCAAAAATATCGTCCGGGCCGCGTTTGGATTGGAAATCACGCGCGGTCCGCTTGGGCGACGCGTCTTTCGACATCCCGTGCGCCGTCTGAAAGCCGCTTTCGCGACAGAAGGTCTCGAAGGCCCAGTCGGGATCCATGGCAAGATAGCGCGCGTAGGAGCGCACATACCCAGCGATGAACCCGGGCGTGTCAAATGCGGTCGGATCGCAATTTTCGATGGCTGCGATATAGGCGGCCTTGATCTTAAGCTCGCGCTGCACATCGAGAAGTGATTTGCCTTGCGTCGCCCGCTCGCCGCGCATCAGATCGCCAAGGCGCAGCTCGAAAGCGTCAAAGCCTTTGGCTTCAACCTCTTTCGCGGTTTTTCCCCGCCTAAGATGTTTCGCGATCATCCGGCCGTCCCGACTGCCCGAATTGCCCCAAATTGCCGGAATCGATTCGTTATAGTCCGGCAGCGTTAACTGCCCGTAACATACACGATTTGGTGATGCACCCGGAGAAAACTTCAGCCAGCCAATTCGGCGCGATTCAGCGCACAACGGGCCCAAAGCTGGTCCATCGCCTTGACGAGTTTGTCGATCTCGTCGGGGCCGTGCACGGGCGACGGGGTAAAGCGCAGCCGCTCAGTTCCACGCGGCACGGTCGGGAAATTGATCGGCTGGACATAGATCCCATGCTCTTCAAGCAGCATGTCCGACAAAAGCTTGGTGTGCTTGGGATCGCCCACGATCACCGGCACGATATGACTGCCGTGATCGATGATCGGAAGGCCCAGCCCCTTGAGCCGCAGCTTGAGAACCTTGGCCGCTTCCTGATGCTTGTCGCGAAGTGCCTGATCGCCCTTCAGGTGACGCACCGAAGCGGCAGCGCCAGCGGCCACGACCGGCGGCAGCGAGGTCGTAAAGATGAAGCCCGGCGCGTAAGACCGCACCGCATCGCACATTTTCGCGCTGGCCGCGATATAACCGCCATGCACGCCAAAGGCCTTGCCCAGCGTGCCGTTGATGATGTCGATCCGGTCAAGGAGGCCATCACGCTCGGCCACGCCGCCGCCGCGGGGGCCATACATACCCACGGCATGAACCTCGTCGAGATATGTCAGAGCACCAAACTCTTCGGCCACATCACAGATCTCGGCGATAGGTCCAAAGTCGCCGTCCATCGAATAGACCGACTCAAAGGCAATAAGCTTGGGCGCGGCCGGATCATCGGCGGCCAGAAGCTCGCGCAGATGCGCAACGTCATTGTGCCGGAAGATCCGCTTGGCCCCGCCGTTGCGACGCACGCCTTCGATCATCGAGGCATGATTGAGCGCATCGGAATAGATGATGAGGCCCGGGAAAAGCTTGGGCAGCGTCGAAAGCGTCGCGTCATTGGCGATGTAGGCACTGGTGAAAAGAAGCGCGGCTTCCTTCTGGTGCAGATCAGCCAGCTCGGCCTCGAGCGCCTTGTGATAAACGGTCGTGCCGGAAATGTTGCGGGTGCCGCCCGAACCGGCGCCGGCCGCGTCCAGCGCCTCGTGCATAGCCGTCAGAACCGCCGGATGCTGGCCCATGCCCAGATAATCATTGCCACACCAGACGGTGATCGGCTGCTCAGTGCCGTCCGGCTTGCGCCATACCGCATGGGGGAAATGACCGCGCTCGCGCTCGATATCGATAAAGGTCCGATAGCGGCCTTCCTGATGCAGCCGGTCTAGGGCTGTGTCGAGCTGATCATCGTAGGTCATGTAGTTCCTTTGAGCGGCGCGGTGTCTGAGCGGACCTTTTGGTCATATATCCCGCGCTCCTGTGGGGCAATACGCTACAAATTGACGCCCTAAACGACATTTTTGCACGGGCGGACGCTAGACACCGCAGGACGGAGGGATACTGTCTCGCGCAAATGAAAGGATCCACCATGACTCTCGACCCCGTTCTGGCCCGAATTGACGCTGACCTACCGGCCTCTATCGACCGGCTTTTTGGCCTTTTGCGTATCCCCTCGATCTCGACCGATCCGGCCTTCAAGGCCGATTGCGACCGTGCCGCCGATTGGCTGGTCGACGACTTGCGCTCGATGGGCGTGGATGCCTCCAAGCGGAAGACTCCCGGCCATCCGATGGTCGTCGGCCACGTCGATGGCGAAGGCCCGCATCTTCTGTTCTATGGCCACTACGATGTGCAGCCGGTCGACCCGCTCGACCTCTGGGATAACCCGCCCTTTGAGCCCCGCATCGAAGATACGCCGAACGGCAAGGTGATGCGCGGCCGCGGCACCTCGGACGACAAGGGACAGCTCATGACCTTCGTCGAGGCCTGCCGGGCGTGGAAGGCGGTGCATGGCAAGCTTCCCTGCAAGATCACCTTCTTCCTTGAGGGCGAAGAGGAAAGCGGCTCGCCCTCGCTCATCCCCTTCATGGAAGAGAACGCTGCCGAGCTGAAAAGCGATATCGCGCTCATCTGCGATACATCGATGGTCTCGCCCGGCGTGCCCTCGATCGCCAGCCAGCTGCGCGGGATGCTCAAGGACGAGTTCACCCTCACCGGCCCGCGGATCGACCTGCATTCGGGCCACTACGGCGGCCCCGCTCTGAACCCGCTGGCCGAGATCGCCCGCATCGTCGCGGCCCTGCACGACGATCAGGGCCGCGTGACCGTCCCCGGCTTCTATGAAGGCGTCTATGAGATCAGCGACAACCTGCGCGCCCAGTGGAATGCCTGCGGCTTTGACGAGGAGACCTACCTCAACTCCGTAGGCTTCACCCAGTCGCACGGCGAAGAAGGCTACTCGACGCTCGAGCTGCAATGGGCTCGTCCGACGCTCGAGATCAACGGCCTCTGGGGCGGCTACCAAGGGGCCGGCTCGAAGACCGTGATCCCATCAAAGGCGCACTGCAAGTTCACCTGCCGCCTTGTGGGTGATCAGGACCCGGACGTGCTGCGCGACCGTATCCGTGCCTATGTCGAGTCGCTCCTGCGCCCCGACTGCAAGATCCACTGGGATACCGACCTCGAAGGCTCGCCCGCTCCGGTAATGAACACCGAACGCCCCGAGTTCGAACGCGCCCGCAAGGCGCTTTCGGACGAATGGAATCGCGAGGCGGTTCTGGTCGGCATGGGCGGCTCGATCCCGATCGCCGGGTTCTTCAAGTCGGTTCTGGGGATGGATGCGATGCTGATCGGCTATGCCAATGACGACGACGCGATCCACTCGCCCAACGAGAAGTACGACGTGGAGAGCTTCCATAAAGGTATCCGCAGCTGGGCGCGGATCCTCGCGGCGCTGTCGGCCTGATGTGGGACAGGGGGGCGCTGCCCCCCTTTGACCCCCCGGGATATTTTCGGGCCTCTGAGAAAACCAAAACGGGCGGCCCGTTGAGCCGCCCGTTCGCGCGAGGGATAGCCTCTCTCGTCGGCCACGGTCATCGGCGTCCCCGCCTGTACCGTGGCACCTATATGCCACCAACATGGTAAACGTTTTCTGAACGCTTCTCTCCGAGGCCCCAAAATATCCTCGGGGGGAGCCGGACCGGAACGGGCCGGCGGGGGGCAGACAGCCCCCTACTTCATGACGAATTCGCGCAGAACCTTGAGCAACAGGAGCAGCCAAGGCGCGGCGTGAAGAACCAGATCGAAGATATCGATTGGTTTGGCCAGATCACCGGCCACGAGCATCTTTAGCTTTTCCCAGATATGCGGTTCGGGAAAGAATGGCGCGAGGCCGAGTGTCAGCGCGGCGATGATCGCCAGATTCCACGGGATTTGATCGAGAAAGTCCATTGGCGGCCCCCAAATACGGTTCAGCGCGACCCTATACACAGTCACGCAGACAATCCATCACAAAAATGCAATGTATTGGGAAAGTGGCGCGGTTGACGGGGCTCGAACCCGCGACCCCCGGCGTGACAGGCCGGTACTCTAACCGACTGAGCTACAACCGCGCTTGGGGCTTGGTCGGATCGGAACAGTGGCGCGGTTGACGGGGCTCGAACCCGCGACCCCCGGCGTGACAGGCCGGTACTCTAACCGACTGAGCTACAACCGCGCGCTTGTTCCGGTCTATCGACCGAACGTGAGGGGCGTTCTATGCGGGCCGTCCGGTGCCGTCAAGCGGTCTAAGACGGGTTTTTCAGGGTTTTTCCTTTGGCTCCTCCGCGGGCCATCAAAGGACGAGCATGCCGCCGAAAATCCTAGAGGGTCTTGGTCTGCGGCAAGGCGACGACATTCCGGCTGTCGATCATGCGGTCGACTTCGGCTGCCATGCGGATCAAATGCGCCACGCTGCCGGGATCTCGGACCGGAGCGATCTCATAGGCCGAAAACTCGAGAATGCGAGCATTGATGCCCAAAAGGAATCTAGCGCGATCGGCCGGCGTCATTGTCGCAAGCCTGATCTGCAGCAATTCGCTGCACGCCCGAAACCAGTTATCGACCGAAGCCCCTGAAACCTCGTCGCCCACGTGTTCCCCGCTTGTACCCGGACTGCCGAACTTCCAAAGCTCAGCATTGGCAGAACATATAATATACCATAGGTAGAATCGTGGTGTCCCGAGGTCAATCGCCGTATTCGCACAGATTCGTTTTCGCCTGACTGAAACCAAACATGCCGCCTTGGCTGAGCAGGCTAGATCTGGCGAAGGACTTTGGCCATCGGCCGCCCTTTGGCCAACTCATCGACGAGCTTGTCCAGATAGCGGATCTCTCGCATGAGTGGCTCTTCAATCTCTTCGATCCTCACCCCGCAGATAACGCCAGTGATTTTTGCACGCTGCGGGTTCATCGCAGGGGCGGCCTCAAAGAAAGTCTCGAAGTCGGTCTTTGCCTCAAGAAGTGCGGCGAGCGCCTCTTGGCTATAGCCGGTCAGCCAGCGGATCACCTCATCTACTTCGGCCTTCGTTCGCCCCTTGCGCTCGGCTTTGTTGATGTAGTGCGGGTAGACGCTGGCAACGCTCATGGAAAAGATTTTGTGACGTGCCATCAGACCTGCCCTCAAACACAAATGGTTCGGCTTCAGCCAAACATAGTCCTGTCCGAAATGCGAGGGGGATGGTGGGTTGTGAGGGACTCGAACCCCCGACATCTTCGGTGTAAACGAAGCGCTCTACCAACTGAGCTAACAACCCGTCGGGCAGGCATCTAGCGGTTTAGGGGCCGGGCTGCAAGCCGCTCGTTCCGATCATCTCGTGGCGGCCTTGGTGGAGCCGGAAAATGACCCCCTGCCCGCCCGGCAACTCATCGAGATCAGCCAGAGTTAAACCCATCGCCCGCGTCCTGAGAAAGCGAGAGGTAATCCCGTGCGTGACGATCACGGCGGGGCGAGTCAGCTTGGCCAATACGGTGCCCACCCTCTCCCAGAGGGCGTCAAAGGGTTCGCCTCCGGGGGCACGAGCATAGCGGTCAAGGAAACCTTCGTCCTCCGGACCCGGCCAGCGGGCGTCGATCTCATCAGCGGTGAGGCCCGCCCATTCCCCGACCGAGATTTCCCGCAAAAGCGGCTCGGGAAGGATTTCCGCGCCGAGCGGAGCCAAGGCGAGGCGGGCGGTCTCCATCGCCCGGCCCTGCGGGCTGGAAAGTACCGTGTGGCTTGCGGCGCTCACACCTGCAGCGCGGAGCATATCGCCCATCGCAACCGCCTGCGCCTTGCCCTTCTCGGTCAAAGGCGAATCCAGAACGCCCTGCCAGCGCCGGGCGCGGTTCCATTCGGTCTCGCCATGGCGCAGGACGAAAAGCTCAGGAAGGTCTCTCATCGCGATTCCTCAAACGAGAAAGGCGCGGCCTTTGGGCTGCGCCTTTCGGAAATCTGGTGGGTGATAAGAGATTCGAACTCCTGACATCTTCGATGTGAACGAAGCGCTCTACCACTGAGCTAATCACCCGCAGGGGGGCGTTTAGCTCTACTCCTCGGTCTCTGCAAGGGGGGCAGCGGCAGGAATTGATGCCGCGCCGCTCGTGACCCGGATCTTGGCGGTGATCATTTTGCCGCCCTTGATTTCCTTTTCCTTGATGATCCGGATCTTGCCGTATGGAGGGACACCGACTTCGGTTCCGTTAGCCAAGGCTGAGAAGACAATTTGAAGAGCGGCCTCTACAGAGGGCCGTGCGTCCTTCTTTTTCACGCCCGAGATTTCGACCGCTTGGGCGATGATATCTTTCTTCGTCAGAACTTCGCGCGGAGCCACGACCTCGGCCACAACCTCGCTCGGGGCGACTTTGGCTGCGGGTTTCGCCTTTGCGGCGGTCGTTGTTTTTGTGGTGGTTTTGGTGGCCATCTTTATCTGCTCCTTGATTCCGCCCTTAGCTTACCCCGCTTTTGGCACGGGCCCGCACAGAAAAAGGGCGCGCCCTATGGCACGCCCTTTCTGATAGTCCGAAATGCTAGTGGGCGATCGCCCCTGCCCCTTCGCCGGTGCCGTCAGAGGCGCCCGAAAGCGCCTTGGCGGCGGCTTCCTCGGCCTCTTCGTCCCACTCGATCCCGTCAGGCTGGCGCACGAGCGCGTGCTTGAGGACTTCGGAGACATGGGACACCGGAATGATCTGGAGCCCTTCCTTCACGTTGTCGGGGATCTCGGGCAGATCCTTTTCGTTCTCGGTCGGGATCAGCACAGTCTTCACCCCGGCGCGAAGCGCTGCAAGGAGCTTTTCCTTCAGCCCACCGATGGCGCTGGCGTTGCCGCGCAGGGTGACCTCGCCGGTCATGGCGATATCCTTGCGGACGGGGATCTGCGTCAGAACCGAGACAATAGCCGTCACCATCGCAAGGCCGGCCGAGGGGCCATCCTTGGGCGTCGCCCCATCAGGGACGTGTACGTGGATATCCCAGCGGTCAAGGCGCGGCGGCTTCACACCGATCTGCGGCGCGATCGAGCGGACATAGCTCGACGCAGCCTCGATCGATTCCTTCATCACATCGCCGAGCTTGCCAGTGGTCTTCATCCGGCCCTTGCCGGGAAGGCGCAGGGCTTCGATCGACAGGATCTCGCCGCCGACGCTGGTCCAGGCAAGGCCGGTGACAACGCCGACCTGATCCTCTTTCTCGGCAAGGCCATAGCGGAACTTGGCCACGCCAAGGAAATCATGGATGTTCTCGTCGGTGACGACGACCTTCTGGGTCTCTTTGCGCACGATCTTGGTCACCGCCTTGCGGGCGACCTTGGCGATCTCGCGCTCGAGGTTCCGCACGCCCGCCTCGCGGGTATAGACCCGCACCATTGCCGTCAGCGCACTGTCTTCGACGACGAATTCCTTCGCCTTCAGCCCGTGGTTCTTCATCACCTTCGGCAAAAGGTGCTGCTTGGCGATTTCGCGCTTTTCGTCCTCGGTGTAGCCCGAGAGCGGGATGATCTCCATCCGGTCCATCAGCGGCCCGGGCATATTGTAGCTGTTGGCCGTGGTCAGGAACATCACGTTCGAGAGGTCGTATTCCACCTCGAGATAGTGATCCATGAAGGTGTTGTTCTGCTCAGGGTCCAAGACCTCAAGCATGGCCGAGGCCGGATCGCCGCGGAAATCCTGCCCCATCTTGTCAATCTCATCGAGCAGGATGAGCGGGTTCGTGGTCTTGGCCTTTTTCAGCGCCTGAATGATCTTGCCCGGCATGGAGCCGATATAGGTCCGGCGGTGGCCGCGGATCTCGGACTCGTCGCGCACGCCGCCAAGCGAGATGCGAATGAATTCGCGCCCCGTGGCTTTGGCGACCGATTTGCCGAGCGAGGTCTTGCCGACGCCCGGAGGACCGACGAGGCACATGATCGGGCCCTTGAGCTTGGCCGAGCGCTGCTGAACGGCAAGATATTCGACGATCCGTTCTTTGACCTTCTCAAGGCCATAGTGATCGGCATCCAGCACCTTCTCGGCGTTGCCCAGATCCTTTTTGGTGCGGCTTTTGACACCCCACGGGATCGACAAAAGCCAATCGAGATAATTGCGCACAACGGTCGCCTCGGCGCTCATCGGGCTCATCGACTTTAGCTTCTTCAGCTCGGCCTCGGCCTTTTCGCGGGCTTCCTTGGAGAACTTGGTCTCGGCAATGCGCCGCTCAAGTTCGGCGATTTCGTTCTGGCCTTCCTCGCCCTCGCCAAGCTCCTTCTGAATGGCCTTCATCTGCTCATTCAGATAGTACTCGCGCTGGGTCCGCTCCATCTGGCTCTTGACGCGCGTCTTGATCTTTTTCTCGACCTGCAAGACCGACATTTCGCCCTGCATATGGCCATAGATCTTTTCGAGCCGCTCGCTGACCGAGAGGATTTCCAGTAGCTCCTGCTTGTGGCGCACCTCGATGCCGAGATGCCCAGAGACGAGGTCGGCCAGCTTGGCCGGCTCGGTCGCGTCGCTGACGGCAGCCAAGGCCTCTTCGGGGATATTCTTCTTGATCTTGGCGTAGCGCTCGAACTCTTCGGCGACTGACCGCACCAGCGCCTGAAGCTCGTCTTCGGCGCCGGGATGCTCGTGCAAAACCTCGGCCCTGGCTTCAAAGAAGTTCGGGTTTGCCACGAACTCGGTGATCTTCACGCGCGATTTGCCTTCGACGAGCACTTTCACCGTGCCGTCCGGCAGTTTCAGAAGCTGCAACACATTGGCCAAAACGCCGGTGCGATAGATGCCTTCCTCGTCGGGATCGTCCTGTCCGGGGTCGATCTGGCTCGACAGAAGGATCTGCTTGTCTTCGCCCATCACCTCTTCGAGCGCGCGCACCGATTTCTCGCGGCCGACAAAGAGCGGCACGATCATATGCGGAAACACGACAATGTCGCGCAGCGGCAGGACCGGGTAGGAGGTGGTTTGAGAAGTATCCATGCTCGTTTCCTTTTATTGGCAAGACAGAAAGCCCCTTCTAGGCAACCAACCGTCTCCGCTTTGAAGCTAGAAATGGGTCCGATCCGACCCAGTTTCAAGCGCCTCATTTCGGTCAATGTGAACCTCCGTTGCGGCAGGAGCAAGGCGGATGTGCATGGAAATTGCCGCGCTGCGGCCCTTCACCTGTCATATTTTCCTGTCAGCTTGCCTCGAACGATCACCTAAGACCCTGCTGCACAAACTTCGAGGTTCGGGATGAAGGCACTACTAGACAGAGTTTTCCGCCAACGTCGGCGCATCATCTTTTCGGTGGTTTGCGTGATGCTCGCGACATCCATGGTGATTGGCGCCGGCCCAATGTCCCTCGCCACTGGCGCAATCGCGGCCGCACTGTGCATTCACATCATTCTAATGTTTCCGAACCAACGGCGCCTTTGCGAGACCTTCGCTCTGGGGCTCTGGTTTGCCACGCTGCTGCCGCTTCCCATTGAGAGCCTGCCGATGCTGACCGCCGTAGGCGCTGCGCTTTTCTGGACCTTCCTTTATGGGTCGTGGACCGAGCGCGCCGGGTGGCATCTGGCCCAGTCGAGCCACAGCAAGGTGAAGATCGATCTGCCTGCCAAAGCAGTCTGGAATTCGCTCATTCCCGGCGAATCGCACCCCGACGACTACTGGTCGGGCAAACTTGTCGATTTCGACCACGATACCGAAGAGCAGGACACCGTCTATCTGCGTTTCGACAACGACGGCGCCATGCCGGAAGAAATGACCATGACCTTCCTCGAGCGCGATCCCGGTCGGTTCTGCCGCTACTATCTCGAGCGGGATGGGCGCAGCGGATTTGAAGACATGACGGTCAGCGTCTCGCTATCGGAACCCATGCCCGGAACCTGTCTCATCGAGACGACGATGGAGCAACACGGCATTTCGGTCGGAAACGCGCTTCTGCGCTGGTTTGACGATAGCTATGGCGACGAGCTTGGTGCGTTTGCTCAAACGGTCGACCGCCGCAGAAAATGGGCGATTGCGGGCAAGGACCGCGCTGAGGCGCCTCGCGCCGCCGCCTGAGCCTAGAGCGGCTCGATATCGCCTTCGGCACGTTGCGCATGGAAGGCGGCCTCAAAAGCCGCAAACTGGCCCCGCGCGATCGCGTCGCGTATCCCCTGCATCAGCTCTTGATAGTAATGCAGGTTATGCCAGGTCAGCAGCATCCCCGAGATCATCTCGCCCGCCCGCATCACATGGTGCAGATAGGCGCGGGAATAGTTGCGGCAAGCCGGACAGGTGCAATGCTCATCCAAGGGGCGTGGATCGTCCTGATGGCGGGCGTTCTTGATGTTGACCTGCCCGCGCCGCGTCCAAGCTTGGCCTGTGCGCCCAGAGCGTGAGGGAAGGACGCAGTCCATCATGTCGATCCCGCGGGCCACGGCGCCGACGATGTCGTCGGGCTTGCCGACGCCCATCAGATAGCGCGGTTTGTCGGTGGGCAGCATATCTGGCGCATAGTCGAGCACGCCGAACATCGCCTCCTGCCCTTCGCCCACGGCAAGGCCGCCAACCGCGTAGCCATCGAAACCGATCTTCTTGAGCGCCTCGGCGCTTTCCGCCCGCAAGCTTTCGGTCACGCCGCCCTGCTGAATGCCGAATAGCGCGTGTCCCGGCCGGTCGCCAAAGGCATCGCGCGACCGCTGTGCCCAGCGCATCGACAGGCGCATGGAGTCGGCCACGCGGGCTTCGTCGGCGGGCAGCGCAGGGCATTCGTCGAAACACATGACGATATCGGAACCGAGGAGCTTCTGGATCTCCATCGACCGTTCGGGCGTCAGCTCGTGCTTGGAGCCGTCGATGTGGCTCTTGAAGGTCACGCCGCGCTCGGTGAGCTTGCGGAGGTCTGCGAGCGACATGACCTGAAAGCCCCCCGAGTCGGTCAGGATCGGCTTGTCCCAGTTCATGAACTTGTGCAGGCCACCCAGCCGGTCGATCCGCTCGGCCGTGGGGCGCAGCATCAGGTGATAGGTATTGCCAAGAAGGATATCGGCGCCGGTGGCCGCGACGCTTTCTGGCATCATCGCCTTTACGGTGCCTGCGGTGCCCACGGGCATGAAAGCCGGCGTGCGGATCTCGCCGCGTGGGGTCTCGATCACGCCGGTGCGCGCTTTGCCGTCAGTGGCCTTGAGATGAAACTGGAACTTTGCGGTCATGGCCCGCCCTCTGTCGGTTGCGCGGCAGCCTATAGGCCCAATGCAGCCGCGCGCCAAGGGGGCGTCAGGTTGTGGCGGCGTCGAACTTGGCGGCGCAGATGAAATCGTTTTCCGAAAGCCCGCCGATGGCGTGGGTGGTGAAAGTCACCGTGCAATAGCCCCAGCCGAAGGCGATATCGGGGTGATGCCCCTCGCGGTCGCCAATGAAAGCGGCGAGGTTGGCGTGCATCAAGGGCTTGGCAAAACCCTTGAACGACAGCCGCCGCACCAGCGAGCCATTCTCCAACCGCCAGCCGGGATCGAGATTTTCCATCATCGCCTGCGCCTCGGCCTCGGTCATGGCCGGAACGCCCCCCTCGCAGGGAACACAATTCTTCTGGGTCAGGTCGCAGACAGTCATGGTCCAGTCCTCTGCAGCGGCGTGGTTGGCCACAGCCTGCGCGATTTCCGCTGTTTTGGCTATGCCGGAAGCGGCCTGACGCAGGGCAAAGGTCGGAAAATCCACCGCACTGGACCTCGGATCGCAGAAACCTTATATGAATTTCCAGATTACCTTATATGATCAGTCAGGATTACCGAGGAACGCGAATGAGCATAGAGACCGGCGAGCCCATGGAAGGCACCCCCCTGATCAAGCCCTCCAGCACCGATCACCCCCTCTACGACGATGTCGTGGCGGCCTGCCGGACCGTGTTCGACCCCGAGATCCCGGTCAATATCTTCGATCTAGGCCTCGTCTACACCATCGACATCAACGGCGAGAACGAGGTCAACATCACCATGACGCTGACCGCCCCCGGCTGCCCTGTCGCGGGCGATATGCCCGGCTGGCTCGCGGATGCGATCGAGCCCCTGCCCGGCGTCAAGCAGGTTGACGTGAGCCTGACATGGGAGCCCCAGTGGGGCATGGAAATGATGTCTGACGAAGCCCGTCTCGAACTTGGGTTCATGTGAGGCCGCGATGTTCTCGATCCCCGGAAAACAGGCCGTTTCGATCACCCCCCGCGCCGCGGCGCAGATCGCCAAACTGATGGACAAGGCCGGCCACAAGGGCCTGCGCATTGGTATCAAGAAGGGCGGCTGCGCGGGCATGGAATACACCATGGACTATGTGGCCGAGGTCGATCCTTTGGATGAGGTCGTCGAACAGGATGGCGCGCGCGTGATGATCGCGCCGATGGCGCAGATGTTCCTCTTCGGCACCGAGATCGACTACGAGACCAGCCTTCTCGAGAGCGGGTTCAAGTTCAGGAACCCCAATGTCGTCGAAGCCTGCGGCTGCGGCGAGTCGATCAAGTTCGACGAGAACATCGGCAAGGCCTGACGGCCTCTCTCCCTATTTCTTCAGATGCAGGTAGGTTTCGTTGAACCGCTTTTGCAGGTGATCCACCGCGCGGATCACTTTGCCTGACCCTACAGGCGCCACGTTGGCGTCGTGGTTGGGGTTGAAGAACAGAGGCACGGAAATCCGTTCCTCGTCGCTGCCCTTCACGCGATGCGGCGTCGCCACGATCCGCCCGCCGGTCCACATCTCGAGCATCTCTCCGAAATTGATGACGAAAGTCCCCGGCTCGGCCACCACCGGCAGCCAGCCGCCGCCGCGCAGGCGCACCTCGAGGCCCGGCACGCCATCGGTCGCCAGCAGCGTCAGGCAGCCATAGTCGGTATGGGTGGCGATGCCGAAATCCCGCTCGGTCGCCCATTCGGGGCGCTCGGGATAGAAGTTGCCGCGCAAGAGGGCCATGGGGCGGGTGAATTTGTCGACGAAATAGGCGCCGTCCTCGCCCACGGCATCGGCAATCGCCTCAAGGAGTTTCAACGCAAGGCCAGTGGCGCGGGTGTAATAGGCCCGCATCGTCTCGGCAAAGCCTTCGGGATGCGCGGGCCAGAGGTTGGGCGCATAGGCCGGAAGACCGAGGGCGGCCACCGGATCGGCAGGATCCAGCTCGAACCCGCAATCATAGACCTGCTTGTAATCGGGGTTGGCCTCGGGATCGACCTGCTCGCCGCCCGACGCGCCCCAGCCGCGATTCGAACCGGTGCGGGCCATGTCGTAGGCTTCCTTCTCGGCTGCGGGCAGATGAAAGAACGCGCGCAGCGTGGCGATCACCTCCAAGACCTCTTCAGGGCTGATTTCGGTGTTGCGAAGGGTCAGAAAACCGATCTCGGTCGCACCGCGCCGCACCTCGGCGACAGCCTCGGCATGGGCCGGATGTGCGGGGTCAAACAGGGCTGCGGCGTCGATGGAGGGGATCATGGCGGCTCCTTTTGGCCGACTGATGAGACGAGATGCCACCCTGCGCAAGGCCTTCCCCCAAGGAAATCCGGCTGTTAGACAATTCATCGCAGGAGAGGAGAGCCGATGAGACACAAACTTGCCGCCGGCAATTGGAAGATGAACGGGCTCGGCAACGATCTGACCGAGATCGAAAAGCTGATCGCGGCGCATCCCGCACCGAAGGTCGAGATGCTGATCTGCCCGCCCGCCACACTTCTCACGCGCATGGCAGACCTCGTTGGCGACCACCCTCTCCACCTCGGCGGGCAGGACTGCCACGCCGCCCCCGATGGCGCCAACACCGGCGATATCTCGGCGGCGATGCTCGTGGATGCCGGTGCCCGCTATGTGATACTCGGCCATTCCGAGCGCCGCACCGATCATGGCGAGACCGATGCGATTGTGCGGGCAAAAGCCGAAGCCGCCCGCACCGAGGGGCTCGTCTCTGTGATCTGCGTTGGCGAGACCTTGGCCGAGCGTGAGGCGGGAGAAACCCTCGCCATCGTCGGGCGTCAGCTTGCGGGCTCGCTGCCCGCTGAGCCCATCGCAGCGGATGTGGTCATCGCCTACGAGCCGGTCTGGGCCATCGGCACGGGCAAGGTTCCCACCACCGACCAGATCGGCGAAGTCCACGGCTTTCTCCGCACTGAACTCAAGCGCCACATGGGAGTCGAGGGTGACGGCGTGCGGATCCTCTATGGCGGCTCGGTCAAGGCGGCCAACGCCGCCGAGATCTTTGCAATCCCAGATGTCGACGGCGCCCTCGTCGGTGGCGCGAGCCTGACGGCGGGCGATTTCTCGCCCATCGTCAGCGCCCTGGAAAACGCCTGAGTCCTAGTTCGTTATCAACTCTGGCCCCATCACAGCCGTCGGCAGGACGGTCGAGATCCACGGGACGTAGGTGATAATGATCAGGAAGATGAAGAGCACGCCAAGGAACGGCAGCGCCGCCCGCACCACGGCCATCATCGGCATTCCGGCCACGCCGGACGTCACGAAGAGGTTGAGACCCACCGGCGGGGTGATCATGCCGATTTCCATGTTCACCACCATGATGATGCCAAGGTGGATCGGGTCGATGCCGAGCTGAATGGCGATGGGGAACACCAAGGGCGCAACAATCACGATCAGGCCCGAAGGCTCCATGAACTGACCGCCGATGAGCAGGATCACGTTCACCACGATGAGAAACGTCACCGGCCCAAGGCCCGCGTCAAGCATCACGCCCGCGATATGCTGGGGGATTTGCTCGTCGGTCAGGACGTGCTTGAGGATCAGCGCATTGGCGATGATGAACATCAGCGTAATGGTCAGCTTGCCGCCTTCAAACAGGGTCTTGCGTGTGTCTTCGTGGAAGAAGGCCGTGACAAGTGCCTGCGGCCGCTGCAACAGGCTCGCCGGGCGCCCTCCCTCGACACCGGCAAGCGGCCCCATGTCGCGGTAGACGAATGTCGCCACGACAAAGGCGTAGACGGCTGCAACGGCCGCGGCTTCGGTCGGGGTAAAGGCCCCGCCCTTCCAGTAGAAGAGGCTCAGACCCTCTTCGAAACGGACCCACGGGTGGCCATAGATGCCGCCCATGATGATGATGATCAGGAGAAGCCCCCAAAGCGCATCGCGGAAGCTCGAGAATATCTCGCCCCAGCCCAGCCACTCGCCCTTGGGCATGTTCTTGATGCGGGCCATGATATAGATCGCCACCATCAGCATGACGCCGGCGAGGATGCCCGGGATCACGCCGGCCAAGAACATCCGCCCCACCGAGACATCGGTGGCGCTCGCGTAGACGACCATGACGATCGAGGGCGGGATCAGGATGCCAAGGGTGCCCGCGTTGCAGATCACGCCTGCGGCGAATTCCTTGGTATAGCCCACCTGCCGCATGGCGGCGATGACGATGGAGCCGATGGCGACCACGGTGGCGGGCGACGAGCCAGACAAGGCGGCGAACATCATGCAGGCGAAAACGCCGGCAATCGCCAGGCCGCCCTGCATATGCCCGACACAGGCCACGGCAAAGCGGATGATCCGCTTGGCCACACCGCCGGTGGACATGAAAGACGAGGCCAGAACGAAGAAGGGGATCGCCAGAAGCGTATAGTGCCCCGCCATCGCCTGATACATCGACTGGGCAACCGAGCCGAGCGAGGTATCGGAGAACAGAAGCAGGAAGATGATCGACGAGAGGCCGAGCGAGACGGCAATCGGCACACCGATCAAGAGAAGGCCGACGATCAGCGCGAATAGAAAGACGACGTCCATGGATCAGGCCTCGCGGTTCATGGCGGCAACTTCTTCGACCGCGTCTTCGGCTTCGTGGCTGACGATCAGGCTTTCCTGTTCGCCTTTGAGGATGCGGATCGTGGCCTGCACGATCCGGAAAAGGATCAGCGCGGCCGAAAGCGGCAGGATCAAGTAGGGAATCGTGCGCGGCATCTTGGAATAGTGCTCGCCGTAGTTGATCCAATCCTCGAGAAACCGCAGGAACTGAGGCATCGGGATCTGATCGGTCTCGAAATAGGCGGTGCCGCGGGTTTTCCAGTCGATCCCGGTCGGGAACCAACGCCCCGTGGTACGCGGCAGTTCGGCGAATGGGGCCCAATAGTCCCAGGCTCCTTTCAACAGCAGGAGCGCGTAGAAGACACAAATGAACGCCGAAATGATGCCCATGGCCCTGCGGCTCTTGGCGGAAAGCACGTTGGTGACGGCGTCGACCCCAAGATGCGCGGTGACCTTGAAGCCATAGGCAATGCCAAAGAGCACGAGCCAAGCAAAGAGCACGAGGACGACCTCGAGGCTCCAGATCAGGCTCGAATTAAAGACGTAGCGGCGGATCACGTTGAGGAAGGTGAGGATCGTCATCGCGCCGAGCGTCAGGGCGATCGCGTTTTCCTCGAACTCGTGGACGAACCGGCCAAAGCGGCCCTTTGGCTGATATTTCGATCCGCTCATCGGAACCCCTCCCAAGATCCGGTGGATGTCCCGGCGCCGCGAGACGCCGGGACAAAGGTCATAGCTCTATCAGTACTGGGCGTTGATCGCCTGAGCGGCGTCGATGTTCTCTTGGCCCACCTCTTCGGCGAACTGCGTCCAGACGGGCATCATCGCTTCGACCCAAGCCTGACGCTGCTCGGCCGTGAGCTCACGGATCACGCCGCCCGCGTCGAGGATCGCCTGACGCGCATTGGCGTCAACCTCGGCCACTGCCGCGTTCCGCGAGGTGGTGACTTCGTCGAGGATGGTCAGGAACTGCTCGCGCACACCGGCGTCGAGGCTGTCGAGGAAGTCTACCGACGAGACGACCATATAGTCGATGATACCGTGGTTGGTCTCGGTGACACCGTCCTGAACTTCAAAGAACTTCTGGCCGTAGATGTTGGACCAAGTGTTCTCTTGACCGTCAACGACACCGGTTTGCAGCGCGCCATAGACCTCGGCAAAGGCCATCGGCTGCGGCGAGGCACCGAGGGCTTCCATCTGGGCGACGAGAACGTCGGAAGGCTGAACGCGGAATTTCAGGCCGTTGGCGTCGGTCGGCAGAAGAAGCGGCTTGTTGGCCGAGATCTGCTTCATGCCGTTGTGCCAGAAGCCAAGGCCCTGAACGCCGCGGCGCTGCATCGCGTCAAGCATCGCCTTTCCGGTCTCAGAGGCCTGGAACGCATCAACTGCCTGGATGTTCTTGAACATGAACGGCAGGTCGAACAGGCGATAGGCTTTGGTGATCGATTCAAACAGCGACAGCGACGGCGCCGCCATCTGCACGTCACCGCGGAGCATGGCTTCGATCACCTGCTCGTCGGTGTAGAGGGTCGAGTTCGGGAAGACTTCCATGCACATGGTGCCTTCCATCTCGGCGTTCACGCGCGCCATCAGAAGGCTCGCGGCGATGCCCTTGGGGTGCTTGTCGGTGTTGGTGACGTGGCTGAACTTGACGACGATTTCGCCATCATCACAGGCTGCGGGGTCGGCCTGAGCGACGCCGGCCACGAGGGCGATGGCGGCAGCAGAGGCGGCAATCTTGGTGAATTTCATATCAGTTTCCTCCCATTGAAACATATGCCCACCGGTCAAGGTGTACGGGGAAAGTGAATGGCGGAACCGATTCTCATACAACGCCTAGATTCGCGCGCGCCCGAATCTCCTACCGAATCGCTTTTTATCAAGGAGTTACCGGCCTCAACTGAAACCGATCCACTTTGCCCCACCGAAGGTTTGGCGGTTTCTCGCACAACCCAGGATCGGCTCTGTGCGGATTTTCACACACTCACCCGCGGTAGTCGTCCGGTCGAATCCCGTGGCGGGCCAATTTGTCATAGAAGGTCTTGCGCGGCAGCTTCAGGGCGGCGGCCGCCGCGGTTGCATTCCCTCCCGCTTTGCCGAGCGCCTCGATCAAAAGCTGCCGTTCGACCTTGGCCATCTGTTCGGCAAGCCCGAGGCCGTCCTCCTTGTCGGTATCGCCCATTCCCATGACAAAGCGCATAGCGGCGTTCATTAGCGCACGCGCATTTCCCGGCCAGTCCTGCGCCATAAGTCGGGCGATGTGATCGGGTGTGATCTGGGGTAGCGGCAGGTTGGCTTGTTCACAGGCTTGAGCGACATAATGTCGAAAGAGGACCGGAATATCCTCGGTCCGCTCTCGGATCGCCGGTATCCTGACGCGCATCAAATCGAGCCTGTAGAACAAATCCGCGCTGAAGCGGCCCGCCTCGACCTCGGCGGCCAAATCATGCGTCGATCCGGCGATGATCCGCGCCCCGCCGCCCGCCTCCAATCGGTCAAGAAGCGCAAACTGGGCCGGGCCGCCAAGTTGCCCGATCTCGTCGATATAGAGCGTGCCGGCGCCGGCAGAGGCATAGGCCTCGGACAAGCTCGACACATCAAGGCCGGCGGCCGAGCGTTTGACGAAGGGATGCCGCGCCGCCGCAGACAAGAGATGGATGACTTCGGCGATTTTTGGGGTGCCTGAGCCGGGCTCGCCCAGAACCAAAACTTCAGCTCCCGCCCGCGCGACAGCCCGCACCCGCTCGCGCAGGTCTGCTGCAAGCTGCGAGGTGCCATAGAGCATCCGCGAGGCCGCATCGCCACTTTCCCGCTCGAGCCTTTGCAAGCGGTTGGCAAGGATTTCGGCCCGCAGGCCCAGCGCCTTTTGGACGGTCGCCAAAAGGTCGGACGGTGCACAGGGCTTTTCTAGAAAAGAATGGGCGCCTGCATCCATCGCCTTGACCGCCATCGGGATATCGCCCTCGCCGGTCAGAAGGATCACCGGCAGCTCGGGATCGGCGGCGCGCGCATAGTCCAAAAGGTGAAACCCGTCCCGCCCCGGCATTCGGATATCCGTTACGATCACCCCCTCGAATTCACGGGTGATCAGATCCTTTGCAGCAACGAAAGAGCCTGCGAGAAACGGTTCGAGATCAGCAAGCTCGAGCATCTGGCCCAGTGCCTCGCGCACCTCGATGTCGTCATCCACCAGAAGAACCCGCCGGGTCATGCTGCTTGCGCTCCCTGAACCGCTGCCAATTCCACGGTGAAGATCGCGCCTCTCTCAGGGTGATTGCGGCCGCGAATCTGCCCGCCGAAACTCTGCACAAGCCCGTAGGAAATCGAAAGGCCAAGGCCCATCCCTTCGGCGGAACCAATCTCCTTGGTGGTGTAGAAGGGATCAAAGATCCTTTCCGGCTCGGCGATACCCGGTCCCGTATCACGGACCGATAGGAAGACCCGCTGCCCCTTGCGCTCAAGCGTGATTTCGATGTGCCGGTCCCCTGAGTCTTCCATCGCGTCCACCGCATTTGAGATCAGATTCAAGACGACCTGCTGCAATCGCACCTCACCGCCCCGCACCATGATCGCGCCGCTTGGGGCGGTCCAATCGAGGCTGACGCCGGCGTGGCTGATCTTGGAGGTGCCCATCTCAATTGCCGCATCGACCACGGCCACCAGATCGACGTCGGACAGGGGCTCGCTCTCTTGTTTGGCGAAGGCGCGCAGGTTCTTGATGATCCGTCCCATGCGGCGGGCGAGCTCGGAAATGCGGGCCAGATTCTGGGCGGCCACCTCGGGCTTGCCGCGCTCAAGGAAGGCTTCGGCATTTTCGGCGAAAGAACGGATCGCCATGAGCGGCTGGTTAAGCTCGTGGCTGATCCCTGCGGACATCTGCCCGAGCGCCGAAAGCTTGCCCGCCTGAACGAGATCGGCCTGCGCTTTCTTGAGCCGCGCCTCGGCATCGGTGCGCTCGGCCACTTCGTGGCGCAAATCGCGGTTGGCGCGCTCCAACTCGTCGGTACGCCGCGCCACGCGGGCCTCGAGTTCGAGATTGACCTTGGCAAGGCTGCGCCGCCGCTCCGTAACCAGAAAGAGGAGCGCGCCGAAGGCCAGACAGAGCGCCACGGTCGCCGCCGCCTGAAGAAAGGCGAGTTGGCGGGCCGGCGCCAGATCGAGAAGCACCTCTCCAGTCAGGCCAATGACCGGAAGTGCCTGCTCCAGATGCAGCGCCTCGGAAGGCAGATAGCGCCCGCCATCTATCTGCCAGAGAGTCAGACCCTGCCGCTGCGTTTCGCGATAGCTGACGAAGGGCGCGAGTTGGCCACCATCAGCGCCGGTGCGGGTGCTGAAGACCAGCTCGGATCGGTTCGAGACGAACACGATGCCACGGTCATCCGTGAAAAACACGGCGGGCCTATCGCCTCGCAAAGCCGCCTCGACCTCTTCAACGTCGGCCATGACGATGACCGCACCCGCCACTGGCCCTTCGGGGGAAAAGACCGGAGCGGCGAAGGTGAAAGCGCGGCGGCGGAAGGCCTCGCTGTAGAGGTGCTCAACGCCAAGCGCCCCGTCCATCGCCCGCTCAAAGTCAGGCTGACCCGCGTGGTTTCCTGCTGCGACCAGCTGCGCCCGCGCCAGATCGGACCCGGCAGGATCGACCACAGCGATATCCAGCGCTCCGGTCTTGTCGGCCACCGCGAGCAACAATCGCGCTGCCTCATCACCCTCAATTTCGCCGGAGAGCAGCCGCGCCACGACTGGATGATCCGCCATCAAAACAGCCAGTTCGCGATAGCGTTGCAACTCGCTCGTTAGCTGGTCGGCAGCCAGCGCTAGGTCCGACCGGGCCCGGCTCTCAAGTTGAGTGAGAGCCGCACCAAACCCATACCACCACACCCCGCCCGCCAGCACGGCGACGGCGGCGGCATATCCGGCCAAGCCGGCGAGAAGGCCATTGGCGTTGCGCGTCATGGCTCAACTTTGCCCCGCCTCGCGCACGAAGGCCAGTTGCAATCACAGCGCACCGGCGGCAAAGCTGGGGCCATGCTTCACCTCAGCCAATCCCCGACCGATCCCGCCTTTGTGCAGAACCCCTACCCGTTCTACGACCGCGCCCGCGCGGGCGGCGATTTGTTCTTTTGGGAAGAATACGGCCAAGTCTGCGCCGTCTCGCATCAGGCGGTTGCCGCGCTCTTGCGTGACCGGCGCATGGGCCGCGAGATCCCGCCCGAATGCCAACCGGTGATCCCCGAACGGTTGCAACCGTTCTACGACATTGAAGCCCATTCCATGCTGGAGCTGGAGCCGCCGACCCATACGCGCCTGCGAAGCCTCGTCCTGCGCGCCTTTACCAGCCGCAGGATTGCGGGCCTTGGCCCCGAGATCACCGAACTCGCCCATGACCTGATCGACAAATTTCCGGCCTCAGAACCCTTCGATCTGCTCGACGCCTTCGCCCGGCCGATCCCCGTTCTCGTGATCTGCCGCCTCCTTGGGGTGCCCGCCGACCGCGCCGACGATCTGCTAGACTGGTCGAATGCGATGGTCTCGATGTATCAGGCTCGCCGCACACGCGAGATCGAGGATCAGGCCGTCGCCGCGACCAAGGCCTTCCGCGCCTATATAATCGACGTGATCGAGCAAAAGCGCCGCGCGCCTGCGGACGATCTTCTGAGCCAGCTTATTGCCGCCGAAGAGGACGGCTCCAAACTATCGACCGATGAGCTGATCACGACCGCGATCCTTTTGCTGAATGCAGGGCACGAGGCCACGGTTCATACGATGGGCAACGGCATCAAGACCATGCTCGAGACCGGCGATCGCGATATTCACGAGACTTCCGTCGAGGAAATTCTGCGCTACGACCCGCCGCTGCATATGTTTACCCGCTGGGTCTATGAGGATGTGACGCTTTACGGGCATGATTTCAAACGCGGTGATCAGGTGGCGCTTTTGCTGGCTGGCGCCAACCGCGATCCCGCCGCCTATCCCAAGCCCGACCTCTTCTCGCCGACCCGGGTTGGCCCGGCGAACGTGTCTTTCGGCGGCGGCATCCATTTCTGTGTCGGCGCACCATTGGCGCGGCTCGAGCTTCTCCTCGCTATGGGCGCCTTGTTCGAACGCTGCCCCACCCTGCGCCTCGCCGAGAAGCCGGAATACGCCAATGTCTATCATTTTCACGGGCTCAAGCGGTTGATGGTCCGGCAGGACTAATTCACCCTCGCGGGCAGGCGCGATTGCCGCTATGGCGGGGTTATGAGCGCACCCTTTGAAATCCTTCTGGTTACCGCCCCCGGCCTTGAAGCCCCCCTTGCCGATGAGGCAAAGGCGCTTGGATTTGAGGTCACAGGCACCCTGCCCGGCGGCGTGACCGTGCAAGGCGGTTGGCCCGAGGTCTGGCGCGCCAATTATCGCTTGCGTGGCGCGGCGCGGGTTCTGGCGCGGATCGGCTCATTCCGGGCGTTTCATCTCGCCCAGCTCGACAAGCGCTCGCGCAAATTCCCTTGGGGCGAAGTGCTGCGCCCTGATGTGCCGGTGCGGATCGAGGTGACGACCAAGGCCTCGAAGATTTACCACGCCAAGGCCGCCGCCCAACGCGTCGAAAAAGCCATCGTTGAAGAACTCGGTGCGCCGATTTCGCCCGAGGCCGAGATCGCGATCAAGCTGCGCATCGACGACAATCTCTGCGAATTCAGCGTCGATACCACCGGCGAGTCGTTGCACAAGCGCGGCCACAAGGCGGCGGTGGGCAAAGCCCCCATGCGCGAGAACCTCGCCGCCATGTTCCTGCGCCAATGCGGCTATACGGGCACGGAACCCGTGGTTGATCCCATGTGCGGCTCGGGCACTTTTGTCATTGAGGCCGCCGAAATTGCCGCGGGCCTCGCCCCCGGTCGCTCGCGCAGCTTCGCTTTCGAGAAACTGGCGAGCTTCGATGTGGCCGCTTTCGCCGCGATCAAGGCCGAACTGGCCAAGCCGCTCTCCTCCGGCTTGCATTTCTACGGCTCCGACCGCGATTCCGGCGCGATCCGCATGGCGAAGGCCAACGCAGAACGGGCGGGCGTGGCCGATGTGATCGACTTTGGCCTGCACGGCGTGAGCGAACTCACGCGCCCCGAGGGCGCCCCCGGCCTCGTCATGGTCAACCCACCCTATGGCGCGCGGATCGGCGAGCGGAAGCTGCTCTACGCGGTCTATGGCGCCTTGGGCAAAACCCTGCTCGAGCGTTTCTCGGGCTGGCGGGTCGGCATCGTCACCTCAGACGCGGCCTTGGCCCACACAACGGGCCTGCCCTTCTTGCCTACCGACGCACCGGTTTCGCATAGCGGCCTGAGGATCACCCTCTACCAGACGGCGCCCCTGACCTAGATCGGCAGCGCGACGGTCGATTTGATCTCTTCCATAGACAGAAGGGCGGTCACGTTGTGAATCCGCACTTCGGAAATGAGCGCCTGATAGAATTTGTCATAGGCGCGTGCGTTCTTGACCTGCACCTTCAGGATATAGTCGATATCCCCCGCCAACCGATGCGCCTCGAGCACCTCGGGGCGCGACCGGACAGCTTCAAGGAATTTTCCTTGCCAGTCGGTCTCATGCGCCGAAGTGCGGATCAGTACGAAGAAGGTCGCCTCCAACCCCAGCGCTTCGGCGTCAAGCAGCACAGTCTGCTGTTTGATGACCCCCGCCTCCTTCATCTTGCGGATGCGGTTCCAGACCGGCGTTTTTGAAGATCCCACGTTGCTGGCGATCTCGTCGAGCGACTGGCCCGCATCGCGCTGCATTTCGACGAGGATTTTCCTGTCTAGATCATCAATTCGAAACATTCTTGGCCTCTAGTCTAAAATCTGAGGACATCGCCCTCGTCGCTGCGATCAAATCGGAACGCTTGTTCTTTTTGATCTCACTTTTTCGATCACATATGGAACGTTGTTCCAATATCTTGATATTATGCAAAGCACAAGAGCGCTGGAGGCCTAGATGACCGCAACCTTTAGACCGCACCTTCTTGCTGCCGAATCCGCCGATGGCCGCGCCCTTTGGCTGACGATTGACGACAGGTGGACTGACGATCTGAACGAAGCGGAAATTCTTGACGACGAGGCGCACGCGACAATCCGGCTGATCGAGGGCCAGATCCTGTCCAGGCAAGGCCAAACCGTCCGGCTTGTCGAACTTCAGGCCAGCGCGGATTTCGCCTGATCTTGACCTAGCGACGCACTCGGGGCGGCGGCACTTTCCATATCGGGAATGAACGCGTATGAGGGGCGCGGCCTGAATATTCCCAGACGCGAGCCGATCCCGTGACGAAACCGATGATTGCCAAGACCCCCGCCCTGCCCGACGCGCAGACGGTGACGCAGGTGCGCCATTACACCGACCGGCTCTTTGCCTTTCGGGTGACGCGCCCCGCCTCCTTGCGCTTTCGCTCGGGCGAGTTCGTGATGATCGGCCTCATGGGCGACACCGGCAAGCCGCTCCTGCGGGCCTATTCCATCGCCTCGCCCTCTTGGGACGAAGAGCTCGAGTTCTATTCGATCAAGGTGCCGGACGGCCCGCTGACCTCGAAGCTGCAACACATCAAAGAGGGCGAGGAAATCATCCTGCGCCCCAAGCCCGTGGGCACGCTTGTTCACGATGCGCTTTTG
>JBFEXG010000352.1:0-2225 GCA_041546005.1 Paracoccaceae bacterium | reverse complement strand
TCGGGCGCGACCTCTTGGAATTTCTTCGCGATGGACTTGAAGATTTCCCAGTCAGACTTCGATTCATAGGCCGGATCAACCGCCGCCTGAAGCGGGTGGATGAAGGGGTGCATGTCCGAAGTGTTGAGGTCGTTCTTCTCATACCAAGAGGCGGTGGGCAGCACGATGTCGGAATAGACCGCGGTGGTCGACATCCGGAAA
Source organism: Paracoccaceae bacterium (assembly GCA_041546005.1). Classification (GTDB taxonomy): domain Bacteria; phylum Pseudomonadota; class Alphaproteobacteria; order Rhodobacterales; family Rhodobacteraceae; genus RFZI01. The sequence continues at coordinate 2,024 of JBFEXG010000352.1, read as the reverse complement.
TCGATGCAGACGAGAAGGTCGAGTTTGCCTTCCGGCGCCTCGTCGTGCCACTTGGCTTCTTTCGGAAGCGCCCTACCCTCTTGGGCCAGATCGCCGCTCATCACGCCGTTGTCGGTGCCCAAGAGGTGCTTGAGGAAGTACTCATGCCCCTTGCCGGACGAACCCAGAAGGTTCGAACGCCAGACGAAAAGGTTGCGCGGCCAGTTCTCGGGCGCATCGGGATCTTCGCAGGACATTTCCAGCGCGCCCGACTTGAGCTGCTCGGCCACATAGGCCGGGATCTCTTTGCCGGCAGCCTTGGCGGCCTTGGCAACTTCGAGCGGGTTGGTCTTGAGCTGGGGAGCCGACGGCAGCCAGCCCATGCGCTCGGCCCGGACGTTGTAGTCGATCAGGTTGATATCCCAATCTCCTTCCGGTGCAGTCGGGCTGATAATTTCGCCCGCGCTCAGTGTCTCGTAGCGCCACTGGTCGGTGTGGGCATACCATGCGCTGGTCGAGTTCATGTGGCGGGGCGGACGGCCCCAATCGAGCGCGAAGGCCAGAGGTGCCCAGCCGGTCTGCGGCCGGAGCTTTTCCTGACCCACATAGTGCGACCAGCCACCACCCGACTGACCGATACAGCCGCACATCACCAGCATATTGATGACGCCACGGTAGTTCATGTCCATGTGGTACCAGTGGTTCATCGCCGCGCCGATGATGATCATCGACTTGCCATTCGTCTTCTCGGCATTGCGGGCGAATTCGCGGGCCACGGTCGCGATCTTGTCGCGGCTGACGCCGGTGATCTTCTCGGCCCAAGCGGGGGTGCCCGGAACCTGATCGTCGTAGCTCTTGGCAACCCAGTCGCCGCCGAGGCCACGATCAAGACCGTAGTTGGCACAGAAGAGGTCGAACACGGTCGCGACCTTGATGGTCTTGCGGCCCACCTTGATCTTCTTGACCGGAATGTTGCGGGTCAGAACCTCGGGGTGGTTGTCGGCTGCAAATTCAGGCGTCGCCTGGCCGCCGAAGTAGGGGAAATCGACCCCTTCGATGGCGTCGTGATCCTCGTCGAGCACAAGCGACATTCTCAGCCGCGTATCGGCCTCGCCCTTGCGCTCTTCGAGGTTCCACTGGCCCTGCTGGCCCCAGCGATAGCCGATCGAGCCGTTGGGCGCGATCAACTGGCCGGTCTTTTCATCGATGCCGACAGTCTTCCAATCTGGGTTGTTCTCTTCACCGAGCTTGTCGGTGAAATCGGCGGCACGCAGGAAGGCGCCGGGAACGAGGCTTCCGTCTTTCTCTTCGAGTTTCACCAGCATCGGCATATCGGTGTACTGGCGGCAGTAGTTCTCGAAGTATTCGGCCTGACGGTCGAGGTGGAACTCGCGCAGGATGACGTGGCCCATCGCCATGGCGAGGGCTGCGTCGGTACCCTGCTTGGGATTGAGCCAGATGTCTCCGAACTTCGCAGCTTCGGAATAGTCGGGCGAAATGACCGCCGACTTCGTGCCGCGATAGCGGGCCTCGGTATAGAAGTGTGCGTCGGGCGTCCGGGTCTGGGGAACGTTGGAGCCCCACAGGAGGAGGAAGCCCGCGTTATACCAGTCGGCCGATTCCGGCACGTCGGTCTGCTCGCCCCAGGTCATCGGCGAGGCGGGCGGAAGGTCGCAGTACCAATCGTAGAACGACATGCATACGCCGCCGAGCAGCGACAAGTAGCGCGAGCCGGCCGCATAGGAAACCATCGACATGGCGGGGATCGGCGAGAAACCGAACACGCGGTCGGGGCCGTATTTCTTGGCGGTATAGGCGTTGGCTGTGGCGGTGATCTCGGTCGCCTCGTCCCATGAGGCGCGAATGAAGCCGCCCTTGCCGCGCATCTTGGTATAGGAGGCGCGCAAGATCGGATCTTCCTGAAGGGCCGTCCAGGCCTCGACAGGGCTCATCGTCTCGCGCATCCGACGCCAAGCCCGAAGGAGACGGCCGCGCACGAGCGGGGTCTTCACGCGATTGGCGGAATACAGATACCAGCTATAGCT
>JBFEXG010000311.1:0-2866 GCA_041546005.1 Paracoccaceae bacterium | reverse complement strand
CCCCCCCGCTGATGTGTCTTAGTAGCCCGGAGCTTCTTCGCCGAACCACTTGGCGAGGAGCGCGTTCAGCGACCCGTCGGCCTTCATCGAATCGATGGCCGCGTTGAACTTGTCGCGCAGATCGGTGTCGCTCTCGCGCAGGCCCATGCCGACGCCGCCGCCGAGCGCAACCGGCTCGCCCACGAACATCAGTGCGCCGCCCGAAGCTTCGACCACCGGTAGAAGGAAGTCGTAGTCGGCGAACACGGCATCAACTTCACCGTTCTGAACGGCGGCGATGGTCTCATCAGCGGTCGCAAACTCGAGGAGGGTCGCGCCCGACTCGGCGATATAGGCCGCCTGGATCGTGGCAGTCTGGGCCGAGATCACGCCACCAGCCAGATCGACGCTATCGGAGGCAGCGACATAAACCGAAGCGGTCGGCGGATAGTAGTCTTGGGTGAAGTCGATGACCTCATCACGCTCGGCCGTGATCGACATGCCGGCGATGATGGTGTCGTAGTTGCCCGAGACGAGGTTCGGAATGATCGAATCCCAGTCGTTGGTGACCCACTCGCAGGTCAGTTCGGCGCGGGCGCAGAGCTCGTCGCCCAGCTCGCGCTCAAAGCCAGCAACTTCGCCGTTGTCATCGATGTAGTTGTACGGAGGGTAGGCGCCCTCGGTGCCCATGCGCACAACGTCGGCCATAGCCGCGCCCGCGGTGAGCGCCAGAACGGCGGTCGTCAGGATCAGTTTTTTCATTGAGGTCTCCCTAGGTTGTGAATCAAGCCGACACGGTGGCCGACAGGAACTGTTGAAGTCGTTCGGTTTTGGGGCTTCCGAAGAGCGATTTCGGATCGCCTTCTTCTTCGATTCTGCCCTGATGCAGGAACACGACATGATCACTTACATCATTGGCGAGGCGCATGTCATGGGTGACGAGGATCATGGTGCGCCCCTCGGAGGCGAGATCCTTGATGACCTTGACGACCTCTTGCTCGAGCTCGGGATCGAGCGCCGACGTCGGCTCGTCGAATAGAAGCGCCTTGGGCTCCATGCACAAGGCGCGCGCAATCGCGGCGCGCTGCTGCTGGCCGCCGGAAAGTTGTGCGGGATAGGCGTCGCACTTGTCGCCAATGCCCACCTTGTCGAGATAGCGCCGCGCGGCGGCCTCGACCTCGGACTTGTCGCGCTTCAAAACGTGAACTGGCGCTTCCATGACGTTTTGCAGGATCGTCATATGCGCCCAGAGGTTGAACTGCTGGAACACCATCGAAAGGTTGGTGCGGATACGGATCATCTGTTCGCGATCGGCCGGATGCCGATGCAGCCCCGTCCCCCGCCAGTGAACTGGCTCGCCACAAAAGATGACATCACCCTGTTGGCTGTCTTCCAGAAGGTTGCAGCACCGCAGAAGGGTCGATTTGCCAGAGCCTGAAGATCCGATCAAAGACACCACATCACCTGCGTTTGCGGTGATATCAACACCCTTGAGCACCTCGAGAGACCCATAGGATTTGTGGAGATCGCGGATCTCGATGACCGGTGTTTTTGTCGTCACGGCTGGCAGCACTTCCTTGTTCAAGCGTGGAGTAGGGAGGAATTTCCGCCCCTTTGCAACGCCCTTTCTGAGCGTCTGAGCAAATCAGTTGGTCATTTTGCGCAGCACATTTGCTCAATTCGTCCAGGAAGAGGGCGGCGGCGGAAGTTGCAGGTCATAGGCCTCGTCCGGCAGAATGACGATGCCGCGTAGGCCGAGAATCGCAGCGTCTTCGGCGCTCAGGCCGCTGATCGCCGTGCTGATCGCTTCGCGGAATGGGGCCGGGTCATTCTCAAGGCCGGTGATGAAGGTCATCCCCGGGCTCGCCGGTGTCGCGCCGATCGCCCGAAGCGCAGCTGTCTCGGGAACGGTCGGGGCCAGAACACGAAAGGTCTGGGCGTCGATGGTGGCGAAATCGGCCTTTCCCGAAGCCACGGCCCGCACCGACTCGATATGCGCGCCAGTCTGAATAGCGGGATTAAGCCGAAAGCCGGTTTTGACTGCCCAACTCGCCACCGCCCCATAGCCCGATTGCGAGAGCGCGTCGTTATAGGCCATGGGCCGGCCGGCGAGATCCTCGGGCCGCATCGCCGGATCGTCGTTTCGCACCACGAAAAGCGACCGGTATTGGCCCGGCAGACATCCCTCAAGGCCGTAATCCGAGGCGGCGATGCGCGTCACCTTGCCCCGAAAGAGGGCGCGGTAGGGCAGGTTGCAGATCTGCCCGAGTGTCAGGTCGGGCCGCGCCCATCCTTCTGAGTAATAGGTCTCACGATCAAGCGCCTTGGGTGCCGCAACGCCTCGTTCTTGCAGGCCATCCCGGATTGCCTCCCAAAGCCTGTCATGCGCGGCGCGGTTGTCGGGGCGGTCATACATCGGTAGGGCGGCAAACATCGCCCTAGCCCTCGCGCGCTTCAAGCCGGCGGCGGATCGCGTTGCTGTCCTGATCGGACAGGCCCAGCATCGGCGCCACCATGCGCATCAGCGCATCTTCGTGGCTTTCGCGCACACCGTCGGCCAGAACGACCTGCCACATGGCCTCGACCACGCCCGCGCGGTCCTCATAGTCGACAGCCGCCTTAATGGCGCGAGTGAACCGGACCGTATCCGGCGCTTCATGCTCGATCGCCTCGCACTCCGCTCTGAGCTTTGCCGCTTCAACCGGATCCAATCCATAGCGCCGCGCCAGAACTCGATCGATCCGCGCAATCTCGTCGGCAGAATAGATTCCGTCCGCCTTGGCGATCCGGACAAGTAGCGCCCCAAGGGCGATGCGGGCGTCGGCCCCCTCAAGCGGATCGGGGGTGGGTGAGATCAGTTGGCGGAGGAGTCGGTCAAGCATGGGTT
>JBFEXG010000160.1:0-5742 GCA_041546005.1 Paracoccaceae bacterium | reverse complement strand
GGATCGCCGCCTTCCAAGCCGCCAGATCGCGTCCGTCGACGAGGGTGATCTCAACGCCGAAACGGGCCAGCACGTCTTCTAGGATAGAGAGGCAGGAGCCAAAGAGCGCACGCGAGGAGACGACATGATCGCCCGCCTTCACCAGCGCCATCAGCGCGCCGTTCACGGCCGCCATACCCGAGGCGGTGGCAAAGCCTGCCTCAACGCCCTCGAGGCTCGCGATCCGGTCTTCAAACATCGCCACGGTCGGGTTGCCGTAACGGGCATAGATAAACTCGTCCTCGCCGGTTTTGACAAAGCGGGCTTCGGCCTGTTCGGCGCTGTCGTACACAAAGCCTTGGGTCAGGAAGATCGCTTCGCTGACCTCGTTATACTGGCTCCGGCGGATGCCGGCGTGCACGGCGCGGGTGCGTTTTTTCCACTTGTCCATATCGGCTCCTCCGGCCAACAAAAAACCCCGACACCGGACAAGGTATCGGGGCTGAAGCCCGTTTGCCTTTTAGCGGAATGTTTAACGTGGCCCGCAATCCGGTTCAAATCGCCACGGGCATGGGGATACTCCCCTGTGTGCCCGAGGTCAAGGCGCTCACCGAATCGTGGGCTCTTGGCTCTTGTGATTTGAGAACGATCCGCCAAGGTGACGGGAGCAAGACAGGAGACCGCCATGACCGCGCCGATCGATCTTTACTACTGGGCCACGCCAAATGGCTGGAAGGTCTCTATCGCACTGGAAGAGATGGGCCTGCCCTATAACGTCAAGCTCGTCGATATCGACAACGGGGAACAAAACAGCCCTGAATTCCTCGCGCTGGCCCCCAACGCCAAGATCCCGATGATCGTCGATCCTGAAGGGCCGGATGGCAAACCCATTGCCGTGTTCGAAAGCGGCGCGATCCTGCAATACCTCGCCCGCAAGACCGGCCAGTTCTATGGCCCCACCGAGCGCGATAGGGTGTCAGTCGATATGTGGGTGATGTGGCAGATGAGCGGGCTGGGCCCCATCGCCGGGCAAACCCACCATTTCCTGCGGGCCCTTGGCCGCAAGAGCCCGCCCGTTGTCCACGAATATCCCAACGAGCGGTTCACCAAAGAAGTCGCGCGGCTCTACAAGGTGCTCGACGAGCAACTGGGCCGCACCCGCTACGTCGCGGGCGATTTCTATTCCATTGCCGATATGTGCATCTGGCCATGGGCCTCACAGTGGATGCGGCAAGGGCAGACGATGCATGACAAGCACAACATGCGCCGCTGGCTGGTCGAGGTGGGCCATCGCCCCGCCGTCCGCAAGGGCCGCCTGATCGAGGCGCACCGGCGCGGCGAGGATCCCGAGGAGATCGCGCATCGTGAGGAGTTGATGGGCGTGAGCGGGACCCACAAGGCCCCTTAGTCTTCGTCCTTCTTGTCGTCGTCTTCGCTCGAGCGGTGGCGGGGATCGTAGGTGATCAGCAAGCCCGACTGCCCGATCAGGAAAGCAAACAGCAGGACCGGCAGGCCGAAGGTTTTGAACGTCACCCACGAGCTGGTCTCGAAATTGCGCCAAACGTATTCGTTGGCGACGGCAAGGAACGCAAAGAACATTGCAAAGCGGCGCGTGAGGATCATCCAGCCCTTTTCCTCAAGTGGCATGAGCTCTTCCATCACATAGGCGAGGTAAGACTTGCCGCGCATCAGGCCGAGCACAAGAAGGCCGGCAAAGATCAGATAGATCACCGTCGGTTTCATCTTGAAAAACCGCTCGTCGTTGAACCAGATAGAAAGGCCGCCGAAGATCAGGACCAGAACCATGGTCAAGATCTGCATCCGGCTGAGTTTGCCGGTCAGATACCAAAGCGCACCGATGGACGCGAAAAGGACGGGAATGAACATCGCGGTCACGACGATGAACTTGCCGTATTCGCGCCCGCCGACGGTGTAGGTGTCGGCCTTCAGAAAGAAGAACGCCAGAAAGAACAGGACCACAGGGCCGAGGTCGAGGGCCGATTTCAGGCCCGGGCTGATCTTCTTCTCGCTCATTGTCATCCTCCGATTTCGACGATGATCGCACCTAAGGCGATCAGTGCCATCAAGACAAGCCTTCTCGGGCCGACACGCTCGCCCATGATGAACCAACCGATGAGCGCGGCAAAGACCGGCGAGGTTTCGCGCAGCACCGCCGCCTCGCCCACCTTGTCGAGCCGCGTTGCCATCATCACGCCGCCAAAGCTTACCCAAGCGATGAGCGCTCCGGCGAGGCCCTTCCAGACGAGATCGCGCACCGGCCCGTCGCTGCCGTAGCGGCGATAGCGGTAGGCGGCGAGGATCGGGAAATCGAGCGCGGTGATGACAAAGAACCACGCGAGGAAGGTAAACGGATTTGCCGACTGGCGGATGCCGTAGGCATCGTAGACGGTGTAGACCGCGACAAGGAGCCCGCCCGCAAGCGCCCAGATCATGCCTGTCGCCAGACCGCGCCGGTCAATATTTTCCTCGCCCAGATTACGCAATGCCAAGAGCAGCATTGCGCCCGAAAGGCAGGCCACGCCAATCCATTGGGTTGTCGTGAAATGCTCCTGAAAGATCAGGGCCGCACCAAAGACCGTGACCAAGGGGCCCGTCCCTCGGATTACCGGATAAACGACCGTATAGGCGGCCCGCTGATAGGCGAAGGCCACGGTGGCCTTGTAGGTAAAGTGGATCACCACGGCACCAGCAAGGATCAGGAACGTTTGCGGCGTGGGCCACGGGACGAGGAAGAGCGCAACCGGCAGCGTAATTACCACGAGCCAAGCATCAATGGCGCCACGGATCAGGAAGGGATCATGCTTGCCCTTTTGCAGCGCCCCGAACGCGGCATGGCAAACCGCCGAGAGAAGCGCCAGCAGCGTTGCCAGCCGCGCGCCCTCGGGCGTTCCGGCAATGGAGACAAGCCATTCCCCCACGAACCGGCCGCCTCAGTAGAGGCCGACGAGGGCGCGGGCGAAATCCTCGGGGACAAACGGGGCGAGATCGTCGATCTGCTCGCCCACGCCGATGGCATGGATCGGCAGGCCGAACTTGTCGGCCAGCGCCACAAGAACGCCGCCCTTGGCGGTGCCGTCGAGCTTGGTCATCACAAGGCCCGAGACATCGGCGAGCTTCTGGAATGTCTCGACCTGACTGAGCGCGTTCTGGCCGGTGGTCGCATCGAGAACCAGAAGGGTGTTGTGCGGGGCGTTGGGATCTTTCTTGCGGATCACGCGGACGATCTTGGAGAGCTCTTCCATCAGATCCTGCCGGTTCTGCAGGCGGCCCGCGGTGTCGATCATCAGAAGATCGGCCCCGTCTTTTGCGGCGCGTTCCATCGCATCAAAAGCAAGGCTTGCGGGGTCGGACCCTTCGGGTGCAGTCAGAACCGGAACACCGGCGCGATCCCCCCAGACCTGAAGCTGCTCGACCGCGGCGGCGCGGAATGTGTCGCCCGCGGCAATCACCACCTTCTTGCCCGCGGCGCGGAACTGGCTGGCAAGCTTGCCAATCGTCGTCGTCTTGCCCGAGCCGTTGACGCCGACCACCAAAACGACCTGCGGCTTGGAGGGATAGAGCGGCAGAGGCCGGGCCACAGGCTCCATGATCCGGGTCACTTCGGCGGCCAGAAGCCCCTTGATCTCGTCGACCGAGAGCTTCTTGCCCAACCGCCCTTCGGCCATGTTGGCCGTGACCCGCAGGGCGGTATCGACGCCCATATCGGCGGCGATCAACAGCTCCTCGAGCTGTTCGAGCATCTCGTCGTCGAGCGTCCGGCGCGGCGCAGCTGGGGCGGCGCGGCCGACAAGACGACCGAAGAAGCCCGGCTTTTCCTTGTAGGGCGCGGGATCGGCCACAGGCGCGGCAGGGGCGGCCATCGTCGGAATCTCGACCGGTGTTGGTTCCGGCTGGTAGTCCGGCTCGAACGGGATTTCCGGCTCGGACTCGGGCTCGATTTCCGGTTCGATCTCAGGCTCTATCTCTGGCTCAGGTTCAGGTTCGATCTCTGGCAGAGGCTCGGGCTCGATCTCCGGTTCCGGCTCGGGGAATATCTCCGGCTCGGGAAGCTCGACCGGCGCCTCCTCGTCCTCACCCTCACCGACGATCGCCTCAAGCCCTTCGTCAATCTTCGACGACGACTTGAACAGACGATCCTTGAGCTTGCTGAAGAACGACATACCGGTGCCCCTTACGGCCTAGTTTGTTCCCACCTAATGCCATCGGGCGGAATTTGAAAGACTGACTGCGCCCTCAGAAGATCTGGACGATGCCCACACAGAAAAGGGCCTGCGCAAACCAATAGGTCACCCAGATCGCGGGCGACAGCCAACGCGGGGCATGGCCGCCTCGGATCAGGAAGCGCTCGGTCGCGATCAGGCTGTCGGAGAGGATGAAGAGAAACGCGCCAAAGATCACCAAGCGGGCAAAGGGGGAAGGAACCAATGCCGCGTTGATGCCCATGATAGCGATGATGACCACATAGCCGAGCACGGGCCACCGCAGCGGCCCGGTTCTGGGCCAGAGAAGCCAAGCCATCGCTGAGGAAAGGCTGGCAACCGCGGCGGCGGCCAACACTTGCCAGCCGACCGTGAGCGCTGCGTCGCCTTCGAGCGAAAGGAACACTGCCAGATAGGCCAGATGCGCCAAGGCAAAGGCGCCGATCCCGGCGAGGAACGCCCGCTCGCCATTCCGCGAAAGCGCCAGATCGCCAAGCGCGCTCAGGCCCAGCGCCAGCGCTAGAAGCGGGACCGGCATCGCCACGACTGCCAAAAGAGCGATGGAGCCGGTTTTGACAACCGAGCGCAGCACGGTGGGCTCACTTCGGGTCATGAACAGGAGGTAGATCAGCGCCAACGCGGCGGAGGCCCCCAAAAGCAGCTCTTGCGACATGGCTTGGACCTCCACCCGTTTCGGGGATAACAAGACAGGCAAGCACCCGACAGGCAAGAGCAGGATGATCCTCTTCACCATCGCCACTCTGACACCCCTGCCCCTTCTCCTCGCGGCTTCGGCATTTGGTGGGGTTTGGGCGGCAGCTGCGCTCGTCTACATGACAGCGCTTGCCGCGGGCCTCGATGCACTGGTCGCTCGGGTCTCTCCTGCCGCGAAAGGCGAAGAGTTTCCGGCGGCAGACGCTCTTTCGGTCATCCTCGCACTCGCGCATTTCGCTGTGCTGGCCACGGCTGTGGCCGGGCTTGCAGGTGGTGCGCTTGGCTGGGGAGAAAAGGCCGCCCTGTTCCTCGCGGCAGGGATGTTTCTTGGGCAAGTTGGCAACTCCAACGCACATGAACTGATCCACCGATCGAACCGTGGCCTAAGGCGGCTCGGTCGGCTCGTTTATCGTAGCCACCTTTTCGGCCATCATGGCTCCGCGCATCTCTTGGTGCACCACGTTGCCGTTGCAACTCCCGACGATCCCAATACGGCCCGTGCGGGCGAAAGCTTCTATCGCTTTGCCGCCCGCGCTTGGCGTGGCTCGTTCCGCAAAGGCCTACGCGCTGAAAGCGCCCGCTTGGCCCGGACGGGTGGCGGCTTCTGGAGGCATCCCTATTTCGGGGATCTGGTGGCAACGGTGGCGCTCGTTGGGATCGCGTTGGCCCATGGCGGCCCACCAGCGCTCGCCGCCTTCCTCGGTCTTTCGGCCTATGCGACGGCTCAGCTTTTGATGTCGGACTATGTCCAGCACTACGGTCTGAGCCGAGTTGTCGGCGACGACGGCAAGCCCGAACCTGTTGGCCCGCAACACAGTTGGGACAGCGC
>JBFEXG010000142.1:0-6445 GCA_041546005.1 Paracoccaceae bacterium | reverse complement strand
CATGAAGCTCCGCTCCGATGTGGTCGCCTCGATCCGCCGCCGGATGTGGGACAAGGGCTTCCGCGAATACCAGACGCCGATCATCACCGCCTCCTCGCCCGAAGGCGCGCGCGATTTCCTCGTGCCTTCGCGCCTGCATCCGGGCAAGTTCTATGCCCTGCCGCAGGCCCCGCAGCAGTTCAAACAGCTGATCATGGTCTCGGGCTTCGACAAGTATTTCCAGATTGCCCCCTGCTTCCGCGACGAAGACCCCCGCGCCGACCGCAGCCCGACCGATTTCTATCAGCTCGACATGGAAATGAGCTTTGTCACCCAGCAGGACGTGTTCGACACCGTCTCGCCGGTGATCGCGGGAATCTTTGAAGAATTTGGCGGCGGCAAATCTGTCGATGCGCCGGCCGAGTGGCCGCAGATTTCCTATCGCGATGCCGCGCTCTGGTATGGCACCGACAAGCCCGACCTTCGCAACCCGATCAAGATGCAGGTCGTGTCCGAGCATTTCGCGGGCTCGGGTTTCGCGATTTTCGCCAAGCTTCTCGAACAAGAGGGCACCGAGATTCGCGCCATTCCCGCCCCCACCGGCGGCAGCCGCAAGTTCTGCGACCGGATGAACGCCTTCGCCCAGAAAGAGGGCCTGCCGGGCATGGGCTATATCTTCTGGCGCGCGGCCGAGGATGGCTCGGGCATGGAAGCGGCTGGCCCGCTTGCCAAGAACATCGGCCCCGAGCGCACCGAGGCGATCCGCCAGCAGCTGGGCCTCGGCCTTGGCGATGCGGCCTTCTTCCTTGGCGGCAAGCCCGCCACCTTTGAAAAGATCGCCGGCAAGGCCCGCACCGTCATTGGTGAAGAGCTTGGCCTGACCGAGAAAGACCGTTTCGCCTTCGCCTGGATCGTCGATTTTCCGATCTACCAGAAGGATGAGGAAACCGGCGGCTACGAGTTCGAGCACAACCCCTTCTCGATGCCGCAGGGTGGGATGGACGCACTTTCGGGCGATCCCTTGGCCGTGCACGGCTTCCAGTATGACCTTGCCTGCAACGGCTACGAGCTCGTCTCTGGCGCGATCCGTAACCACAAGCCCGAGATCATGTTCAAAGCCTTCGAGATCGCCGGCTATGGCGAAGACGAGGTGCGCCGCCGCTTTGGCGGGATGGTCAACGCCTTCACCTATGGCGCCCCGCCGCACGGCGGTTGCGCGGCGGGTATCGACCGGATCGTGATGCTTCTGGCGGATGAGATGAACATCCGCGAGGTCATCATGTTCCCGATGAACCAGCGGGCCGAAGACCTGATGATGGGCGCGCCCTCGGAGCCGACCAACGAACAGCTGCGTGAGCTGCGCCTGCGGGTTCTGCCGCCCGAGGCCTAGAGGTCTTCAATCCCAAGATCGGCGCGCAGCCAGTCCCGGAAGCATAGGACTCTCGGGTCTGGCGTTGCTGTCTCGGGGAAGACGACCCACATTCCACGGCCTGTTTCGATGGTTGCTGGATGAATTTGCACAAGATGGCCTGTTGCAATCTCGGCTGCGGCCAAAACGAGATCACATAGAACGGCACCATGGCCAGCAAGGGCGAGATCGAGCATCCGGGCGCGGTTGTCGTATTCCATCATGACGCCGGACGGCGATCCTTCGTAGCCAGCGGCCTCAAACCACTTGGTCCAATCGTCGCGCCACCCTTTGTTATAGCCGAGGGTCATTGCCGCGATCTCTTCTGGCTTGAGCGGTAGGGTTCGCCCCGCGACATATCCGGGCGTTGCGACAGCGGCGAGCGTGTCTCGATGCAGAAGGAGTGACGTAAGACCCTTCCATTCCCCAGCTCCATAGCGAAGCGCGGCGTCTGTCCCGTCTGTGTCAAACTTGGCAAGTGCCGATGACATCTGCGGCGAGACCCTGAGGCCCGGATGGGCGGTGTGGAAGCTGGCGAGACGGGGAAGCACGATCCGGTTCCCGTAGAAGGGCGCAATCGACAGGACGATCTCGCCCGTCAGATCGCGGCGGGTCAGGCCATTTGTGGCTTCCGCGATTTCATGAAACGCGGCTTCCAAACGGCCTGCGAAGGTGCGCGCATCTTTGGTTGGCGTGACCTTTCGGGTTCCCCGTTGGAAAAGTCTGATACCCAGCGCCTCTTCGAGCGCCTTGATTTGATGGCTGATGGCGGCCTGCGTGACGTTGAGCTCCTGCGCGGCCGCTTTAAAGCTTTCGAGCCGGGCCGCGGCCTCGAAGGCGCGAAGTTGATTCATGTTAGGAAGCCGATAGCTCATCCGAGCCTCGCATGAATTAGTTTTCCTAAACCATCCTGTGAGAAACCATCGTTTGTTGTCAATAAGCGCAAGGGGCACGATCGGGTCAGACAAAGACATCAACGACGGAGACGACCATGACCCATCACCGCAACACCCCCCGCCTCACCGAACTTGATCTGATGATGCTGAGCCGCTTTGGACAGTGTCATTCTGAGAAGGTTGCCGCCGCAGAGAGCGCTCTCTCTGGGATGACTGAGCCCTCAAAGCTGCGGATCTGGATTGCCACGTCGCTTCGCAAACTGGCCCAGACAGTTGACGGCCGGGCGATGTCGACCCGCCCGTTGGCGCAAAGCTAACTCTGCGCGATACGATTATAGAGAATATATACTAGAATAAATGAGCTAGATCAGGCGATCCCGAAGGCGCTGACCGCTGTTGCACCGAGCGCAACCACGAGAAGCACGGCACCGCCGACGAATACGGTCCAGTCCAGCACTGCGCTGCCGGTCTCTTCCGACCAAAAACGATCAATAAACTTCGCCATGGTGCCTCCTCGTTCAGCCCTGATTTGGGGCTCATGAGAAGAAGTCTGTCAGCCAAATGTGACTGGACTTGGGCCGCAATTCGGCCGGCGCGGGATCATTTCTGGGATTTTGCCGTTCGCGGCAGGGCTCAGAGCGGCGGCGTTGCGGCGATTCTGTCTTGGATAACCGCGCTCAGCCGTGCCGTTGCGGGGCCTTCGGGCCGCCCGTCGCGTCGCGCAAGGCGAAGCCCGTTGGCGGCTTCTTCGAGCACTCTGTCGCCCGAATCGTGGGCGACGCTCGACAGAAACTGAACCGCGTAGTCTGCGCCGCCGGGTCTGTCCCGGTCGCTCAGAACCTGCCCAATCGCTGTAAGATCGTCGCGCAACGAGAGGGGGTCCGGCTTGATCTTGTCGTTGATGATTTCGCGCGGCCCTGCGGGCCGGCGGCTGCTTGGCAAGAGAGAGAGGATCTTGTTTTGAAACAAGGCGATACTTGCAACCGGTTTGACCAGAAAATCATCCGCGCCCGCCGCGCGGGCCACATTTTCGTTTGCCGGATCGCCACTGATCCCCAAGATCACATCAACCCGTGGTGTTGCCCGAGCCAGCTGGACGATCAACTCGGCGCCCGAGCCATCCGGCAAGCCCATGTCAACGATGACGACCCCGGGCCTGTATGTGCGCAGATGCTGGCGAGCATGGGCGATCGTGTCGGCCCGGCGCAAACGCGCGCCCGATCTTTGGCACAAAAGGCGCATCGCCTCGCTCGCATACCGGCTGTCCTCAACAAGGAGGATCGTCAGCCCCAGAAGCGGACGACTAGGCGTCGGTGTGCTCATGAGCAGGAAGCCATCTTGGGCAGGCATTGTGAGTCTCCTTTGGCAGCGGATGCTCACATCTCGGCTCAAGACGGTAAACGCTGCGTTAAAGGAACCTGCGCCGATTTGCACAAGGGTGAGACATTGCACCCGCAGCCCAATCCGACGATAAGCGGGCAAGCCAAACCCGGAGGTTCCCATGATCGGTCGTTTGAACCATGTCGCCATCGCCGTCCCCGATCTTGAGGCTGCAAGTGCCCAATATCGCGATGCGCTGGGTGCCAAGGTCGGCGCGCCACAAGACGAGCCGGATCACGGGGTGACGGTGGTGTTTATCGAGTTGCCGAACACCAAGATCGAGCTTCTCTATCCCTTGGGCGAGAACAGCCCGATCAATGGCTTTCTTGAGAAGAACCCCTCAGGTGGGATTCATCACGTCTGTTATGAGGTCGAGGATATCCTCGCCGCCCGCGATCATCTCAAGGCCACGGGCGCCCGCGTGCTCGGCAGCGGCGAACCGAAGATCGGCGCGCATGGCAAGCCGGTTTTGTTCTTGCACCCCAAGGATTTCAACGGCTGCCTCGTCGAGCTCGAGCAAGTCTGACGCAATTAGGAGGCCCAGATGGGACCGACATCCGCCCTCGTTCTTTTCGCCGTGATCTGGTTCATGGTGTTCTTCATTGTCCTGCCTCTGCGCCTTAAGACACAAGGCGACGTGGGCGAGGTGGTGCCGGGCACGCACGCTTCGGCACCTTCGGAACACAACCTCAAGCGCAAGGCCTGGATCACCACCGGCATTGCCGTGGTTCTTTGGATCCTGATTGCCGGAACGATCCTCTCAGGCGTGATCTCGATCCGCGATCTCGACTGGTTCCACCGGATGTCGACCCCGCAGGGCTAGGCCTTTCTCGCCAGCCGGTGATAGAGGTGGGTGAAGGTCGCCGCGCCCAGAACCGGGATCAACAGGTTGACCACAGGAATGGTCAGCGGAAGCGCCATGAGGCAGCCCGCGATCCAGATTTCCGCGCCGTGCTTCTTCCGCATCGCATAGGCCCGCTCGCGCCCTTCGCGGCGCATGGCGGCCATGGTGAAATATTCCCGGCCCAGCAGAAAGCCGTTCAGAAGATAGAAGATCAGCACCGAGGCAAAGGGCAGGATCGCATAAAGCGCGAAGGCCACGATATTGGCCCCGATCAGGACGCCGAGAAAGCTTAGCGTGTCCCTCAAAGCTTCGGTGAGGCCGACCTTCGGGGCGGCTGGAAGGCTCGGGTAGTGCACGTCTTCGACGGCCTCGGCCACGGTGTCGAGAAACATCGAGGTGATCGCCGAGGCAATCGGGATCATCAGGAAGAACGACAAGAGCACCATCAGAGCGAACGAGCCGACCGAAAGGGCAGTGCCGAGCCAGTCGATCTGGCCGAAGAAGGGCAGGGTGATCGACGAGGGATCAAAGAGGCCGATCAGGAATACGATCAGGAAATAGGCACCGACGAACAGGGCAAGGCTTAAGCCGACGCCAAGGCCGATCACCCGGCGAAAACGCGGGTCGGTCAGCTGGGCAAGCGCCTTGAGGAAATCGCCGATAATCATGCCTCGACCCACGTCACTTTCTTGGAAAGGTCCGGGCGCGGACGGTCGGGCGCGTCTGCCTTCATGCTGCCAAGGTGGATGATCCCCGCGACGGTTTCATGGCGTTCCAGGCCGAGGTTTTCCTCGATGAAAGTCCGGTCATGGCTGAACCAGCCGCTGATCCAGCTCGCGCCCCAGCCTGCAGCCGTTGCCGCATTGACGAGGGCGAGGCAGGCGCCGCCGGCGGAATAGACCTGCTCCGAGGTCGGGATCTTGTCGAGGGCGACGGGCGAGGAGACGACCACCACGGCGCAGCCGGCATTACGATAGGTCGCCACGGATTTCGCAACCTTTTCAGGGTCTTCCCCCACCTCCGGCCCGCGCTTTTCCATCGCATCGGCGAGCCGATTGAGGGCCGCGCCATTCAGCACGATGAACCGCCATGGCTCGAGCTTGCCGTGATCCGGCGTCCGCGCGGCCGCGGTCAGCATCTCGGTGATCTCCTCCCGCCCCGGATAGGGCGCGGCAAGCATCTTGGCGGGATAGCTCTTGCGCGAGAGCAGGAAATCGAGGGCGGCCTGATTGCGGGCGGGCATGGGAACTCCTTTTGGTCTTCCCCGCTAGATAGGGTCAGCGGAGGGCGGTTTCCATATCGGAAATGAGGCCGCTGACGAAAGCGTTGAAGCGCGCGTCAGGCTGGCGCTGTGCCCAGATGTCGCCAAAGGGGTCGGGCGCGCGGGTGGTGCTTCCGGCCATCTCGGCGATCACCTCGTGGCCGCAGAACGGCACATAGACCTCGGAATAGCCGCCCTCATGCACCACCACGAGCCTGCCGCCGCAGATCTCGGCGGAGAGATCGAGCACGCGGCGGGTCATCTGCCGGAAGGTCTCTTGATGGCAGAGCATCCGCGCGAGGGGGTCGTTTCCGGCGGCGTCATAACCGCAGGCGATGATCAGCACGTCGGGCTTGAACGCGCGGATGGCGGGCAGGGCAAGGCGGTCCATCGCTTCGAGATAGCTCACATGGCCGCATCCCGGCGGCAGAGGGATATTGAGGTTGGTGCCAAGCCCCGCGCCCTTGCCGCGATCCTCGAAAAAGCCGCTGTCCATGGGATAGTTACGGTCTTGGTGCATCGAGATGGTGAGAACGTCGGGGTCTTCGTAGAAGACCGCCTCGGTGCCGTTGCCGTGGTGCACGTCCCAGTCGAGAACGGCCACCCGCTGCGCGAGGCCAGTCGCTTGCGCGGCGCGAATGGCGATGGCGATGTTGGCGAGAAGGCAGAACCCATTG
>JBFEXG010000126.1:0-7044 GCA_041546005.1 Paracoccaceae bacterium | reverse complement strand
GACTGGCTGGCCCATGTGCAGGGTGAAGTGGCCAAGGCGCGCGACCGGATCGGGGCGATTGCGCTGGCCAATGGGCTTGTGCCCCTGCCTTCGGCCACGAACTTTGTCACCATCGACTGCGGGCGCGATGGCGATTTCGCGCGCGCCGTGCTGGCCTCGCTTGTCAGTCAGGGGATCTTCGTTCGGATGCCCTTTGTCGCGCCGCAGAACCGCTGCATCCGCGTCAGTTGCGGCACGCCCGCCGATCTTGATGCCTTTGCCGAGGCGCTGCCGAAGGCGCTTGCCGACGCTCGGGGTTAGGCCTCGGCGGCGATCAGCGTGGTGGCGGCCTCTACCGCTCCTGCCCCGTGGGCAATGCCCGTGGCCTTGAGGCCCGCGTCGATCGTGGCAATCGCTGCCAGCATCATCTGAGCATTCACATGGCCCATGTGGCCCACGCGGAAGAAGGCATCCGCCGGTTCGCGCCCGAGGCCGATGCCGAGCGTCAGCCCCGCCTTTTCTTCGCACCAGCCGCGGAGTTTGTCGCTGTTGCCCGCGCCAAGGCCAAAGGCCGAAACCGCGTGGGAGCGTTTGGCGGGATCCTTGATGTTGAAGGCCATCGGGCCGCCCTGCCCCCAGACCTCGACCGCCGCCCAAAGCGCACGCGCAAGCGTGCCGTGGCGGGCCCAGACGTTTTCAAGGCCTTCTTCCATGATCATGTCGATCGCAGTTCGCAGGCCGTAGAGGTGATGGGTAGGCGCGGTGCCGCCGAAGAGCTGCCAATAGCCCTGCGGATGGGCGCGGGGCTTCCAGTTCCAGTAGCCGGTGGCGCAATCGGCGGTCTCCTGCACCTTTGCGGCCTTTTCGTTGAACCAGACAAAACCGAGGCCCGGCGGGGTCATCAGCCCCTTCTGGCTGGCGGCGACCGTCACATCGGCGCCCCATGCGTCCATCTCGTAGACGTCGCAGGCCAGCGAGGCGATGCAATCGACCATCAGGAGCGCACCGTGTCCGGCCTCGTCCATCGTCTTGCGGATCGCGGGAATATCGTTGCGGACGCCGGCCGAGGTATCGACATGGCAGACCATCACGGCCTTGATCCGACCTTCCTTGTCGGCTCGCAGGGCGGCGTCAAGGCGCTCGACCGCAACATCGGACTGAACACCAAAGTCGATCACCTCAACCTCGGCCCTGAGCCCGCGCGCGACCTCCGCCCAGCCAAGGCCGAAAAGCCCGGTTGCCAGCACCAAGACCTTGTCGCCACGCGAGAGGACATTGGCGAGCGAGGCCTCCCACGCCGCGTGGCCGTTGCCGATGTAGATGGCGACGTCACCCTCGGTGCGCGCGATCTTCTTGAGGTCGGGGATCAGCGAATAGGTGAGGTCATAGAGTGGCCCGCCATAGATATTCGGCGCGGCGCGGTGCATCGCTTGCAAGACGCGGTCGGGGACGACCGAGGGGCCGGGAATGGCAAGATACTGGCGGCCGTGGGCAAGCGACATCGGGCAATCCTCGAAATGTTTTGCCGGACCCTACAGGCCCTTGCGGCGGCGTCAATCCGCCCTGAGGCCTGCCCCGCGCCTTGCCCCCGGGGGCGGAATACCGCTAGATCGTCGGAACGAAGAGAGCAGGACCGCCCGCGTGACCGACAACCGCAAAGTTCCACCGCAAAACGCCTCGTCCGGGGCGCTTCTGGGCTGGCTCTGGCGCAGCTATATGCGCAAGCATTTCTGGACGATCGCGGCGGCCGTGTTCTTCATGGCGCTCGAAGGCTCAATGCTGGGCGCGTTGAGCTGGCTCATCCAGCCAATGTTCGACGACATCTTCGTGGCAGGAAATAGCAGCGCAATCTGGACGCTGGGCATCGCGATCATAGGGATCTTCGTACTGCGGGCGATCGCGGCCATGGGCCAAAAGGTCTATATGACCAAGGCCAATGAACTTGCCGGCGCCGATATCCGGATTGATCTTCTTCGGCACCTCATGGTGCTCGACACGCGCTTTCATCAGGAGAACCCGCCGGGAAACCTGATCGAGCGGGTCAATGGCGATGTCTCGGCGGTGGGATCGGTCTGGGCCAATATCCTTGCCAGCTTTGCCCGCGACGGCATCGCGCTTCTGTGGCTCTTCGGCGCGGCGCTCTATATCGACTGGCGCTGGACAGCGATTGCGCTTGTCGGCATCCCGCTCTTGGTTCTGCCATCGCTGACGGTGCAGGGCTTCATCCGTCGCCGCGCCAAGACGGCCCGCGAGATCGCGGCACGACTGTCGATCCGGCTGGATGAGGTGTTTCACGGGATCAGCGCGATCAAGCTCAACAGTCTCGAGGATTATCAGGCAGGCCGCTATCGCAGCTTGATTACCGATAAGGTCCGCGCGGAGGTTCGCAAGGCGTTCGGCGAGGCGACGATCCCGGGCCTGATCGACCTTATGAGCGGGATCGGCTTCTTCTGCGTTATCGCCTATGGCGGCAGCCAGATCATCGCCGGCAATAAGACCATTGGCGAATTTATGGCCTTCTTTACCGCCATGGCGCTGGCCTTCGAGCCCCTGCGCCGCCTTGGCACCCTCTCGGGCCAGATGCAGACCGCGGCGGCCAGCATCGACAGGATCGGCTTGATCCTCGGTGAGAAGCCGCGGATCACCTCGCCCGCCGCGCCCCTGCCAGCGCCCATTGGCGCCCCAGAGATCCGGCTTGAAGCGGTCGAGCTGGCCTATGATGATCTGCCGGTCCTGAAGGGTGCGAGCTTTACCGCCGAGGCGGGCAAGACGACCGCCCTTGTGGGCGCTTCGGGCGCGGGCAAGAGCACGGTGTTCAACGTCCTGACCCGACTTGTCGATCCGCAATCGGGCAAAGCAACAATCGGCGACACCGAGGTTGCGGCGATGTCATTGGTCGATCTGCGCGGCATGATTTCGGTGGTGGCGCAGGACGCCGCTCTGTTCGACGAAACCCTTCGCGACAACATTCTCTTGGGGCGAGAGGGCGTGTCGGCCGAACACCTCGACAAGGTGCTGAACGCCGCTCATGTGACCGACTTTCTCGATCGCCTGCCCGAAGGCCTCGACAGCCCCGCCGGCCCTCGCGGATCGAACCTCTCGGGCGGCCAGCGCCAGCGGGTCGCCATCGCCCGAGCGCTTTTGCGCGATACGCCGATCCTGCTTCTGGATGAGGCCACCTCGGCGCTCGACACCAAATCCGAAGCCATCGTGCAAGAGGCGCTCGACAAGCTCTCGGAAGGACGCACGACACTTGTCATCGCCCACCGCCTCTCGACCGTGCGCAATGCCGACAAGATCGTGGTTATGGATCAGGGCAAGGTCGTCGATCAGGGGACGCATGACGAATTGTTGAAGCGTGGCGGGCTCTATGCCGAGCTATACCGGCTGCAGTTCAAGTCCGAGGAGAAAGAGCAATGACCGCGCGCCGCGTATTCGCGATTACCGGCAAGGATCGCGAGCACTTCCTGCAAGGTCTCGTGACCAACGATATCGCCAAGGCCCGCGGCGGCATCGCCTATGCCGCGCTTCTGACGCCGCAGGGCAAATTCATTGCCGATTTCTTCCTTGTCGGCCAGCCCGACCGCATCCTCCTTGATGCGGCCGCTGACGGCGCCGATGCGCTCGTTCAGCGCCTGTCAATGTACCGTCTGCGCGCTGACGTTCAGATCACCGAGACCGATCTCGTTGTGTCGCGCGGCTCCGGGCCTGCCCCCGACGGCGCGCTGCCGGACCCCCGTGATCCGGGCATGGGCTGGCGCGCCTACGGGGCGTCAGACATCAGCGACGAGACCGACTGGGATGCGCTGCGGGTGGCCAACCTCGTTCCGCAATCGGGCGAGGAACTAACGGGCGAAAGCTATATCCTCGAGATGGGCTTCGAGCGCCTGCACGGCGTCGATTTCCGCAAGGGCTGTTATGTAGGCCAAGAAGTCACCGCGCGGATGAAGCACAAGACCGAGCTGCGCAAGGGCCTTGCCCGCGTCCGCCTTGATGGCGAGGCGACACCGGGCACGCCGATCATGGCGGGCGACAAGGAAGTGGGCACGCTCCACACCGTCTCAGGCAACCGGGCGCTGGCCTATCTGCGGTTTGATCGCGCCGAGGGCGAGATGACGGCTGGCAGCGCGGCGGTCACGCTCGATCAGGCCAAATAGGCGAAACGGGCGGCCAGCTCTTGCCAGAGCGCCTCGTTCGACGCCGAGAGAAGAACGCCCTTGAGCCGCTCGGTCCGATAGGCCTCGCCATCGAGAAACCGCACAACACCGCCGGCCTCCATCACCGCCAGCGCGCCCGCCGCATGATCCCATGGATGCGGGGTCGGCCCGCTCAGGGTGAAATCGGAATGGCCCTGCGCCACCATCCGGTATTCGTGGCAGGAGCAGCGGAGCGACGTGACGCGGCCGAAATCGGGGAAGTCCTGCACGAGCCTGCGCCGTGTCTCCATCGGGAATAGGCCCATGGGGATGTAGCCGTTCATCCGCCGCCGCTCGGTTTCCTTGGAGACGCGCAAGGCGCGTGAAAAGGACGGGCCGCGCAACGACGCGCCCTGCCCTGCGCTGGCTTCCACCCAGTCGTCCATCACCGGATCATAGAGCGCGGCGAAGACCGGCTGGCCCTTATGGCAGACGGCAAGGATCACGCCGAAGGTGGCAAGGCCCTTGGCGAAATTCCACGTTCCGTCCACCGGATCGACGATCACCGCCCATTCCGCCTTGGCCATGCGGTGGCGGGCGGCGGGATCAGCGGCGACACCCTCTTCGCCCAAGACAACCGCCTCGGGCCATTCGGGAGAGACCATCGCCGTGATCAGCGCCTCGGCCTCGGTATCGGCGAGCGTCACAAGGTCGGCGGGGCCGCTTTTCTGGCTGACATCCCCCTCGGCCAGATTGCGAAACCGCGGCAGGATCGCCTGCCGCGCCGCCTCCCGCACCGCCTCAAGCAAAAGGGACCGGCGCGCTTCTGTCAGCATCACCGGTCCCTCCCTTGTTTCAGTCCGTCTGGCGCGATCAGGCGCGCTCGGAATATTCCATCGTCTCGGTGTTGACGACGATACGCTCGTCGGTCCCAACGAAGGGCGGCACCATGACGCGCACGCCGTTGTCGAGGATCGCGGGCTTGAAGCTGTTGGCAGCGGTCTGCCCCTTCACCACCGGCTCGGTCTCGACGATGGTGCAGATAACCTTCTGCGGCAGCGAGACGTTCAGCGCCTCTTCACCGTAGTATTCGACCGTCGCGGTCATCCCGTCCTGCAGGAAGGGGCGGCGCTCGCCAAGAAGCTCGGCGTCGATCTCGGTCTGTTCAAAGGTTTCGCTGTCCATGAACACGAGGCGACCGTCGGTCTCGTAGAGAAACTGCTGGTCCTTCTGCTCGAGGCGGACCTGCTCGACGCGGTCTTCCGAACGGAAGCGTTCGTTCAGCTTGCGACCGTCGCGGATGTTTTTCAGCTCGCACTGCGCGAAAGCGCCGCCCTTGCCGGGCTTGACGTGGCTGACTTTGACCGCAGCCCACAGGCCACCGTCGTGTTCAATGATGTTACCGGGGCGGATTTCGTTACCGTTTATCTTGGGCATGGCTCGTATTCTGGCAAAATTGTGGCGGTTTGGTTGATGATCGGGAATTGGAGCCTATATGTCGACGAAGGGGTGACTTGTCACTAGCAGATATGCTACCTAGGCAAAATGAGCCATGCACATGGCGCATAGCTGCCATTCCAAAAGAGACCCCCCGAATCGGATCAAAACAGGCATATTGCCCCGCACGCCCGAACTACAAGAGCAAAAACAACAAAGGACACATGATGAAGGATTTCGTTGACGGCACCGCGTTCAATAACGAGCAGGGCAACCGCGCGCGCAAACTTTTTGCCGCTGTTGTGCTTGCTGCCTTGGACGACGCCATTGCCGACGACAAGAAATACGGCAACGGCCCCGAGCAGATCGCTCGCTGGGCCCGCTCGCGCGATGGCCGTGAAGTTTTGTCCTGCGCCGGGATCGACCCCAACGAGCGCGTTGTGAAGGGCCTGATGGAGTTTGTCTCTAAGGGTGTCCGCACCTCTGTTGCGCTGTCGCGCGAAGAGAGCGAGCGTCGCCACGCTGCCGAGCTGGCTGCCGAAGCCGCCTGATTTCGTCGGATATTCTATTTTGAGCGGCCCCTTTATGGGGCCGTTTTCTTTTGCCAGTCGGGAACGGGCGCGGACCTGCCGCTCGGCCTCTTCCCCTACCCCTCGCTTGCCCCTAGAACCAAGGCCGGAGGTGGCGATGGCCAAGGCGATCATGATCCAAGGGGCGGGCTCGAACGTCGGCAAATCGCTGATCGTGGCGGGGCTGGCGCGGGCTTTTGCCCGCCGTGGCCTTCGGGTCGCACCGTTCAAGCCTCAGAACATGTCGAACAATGCGGCCGTCACGGCCGATGGCGGCGAGATCGGTCGCGCGCAGGCCCTGCAAGCGCGGGCGGCGGGGCTTGAGCCTCTGGTCGATATGAACCCCGTTCTCCTCAAGCCCGAGACGGATATCGGCGCGCAAGTGATCGTACAGGGGCAACGGCTGACCACGCTCAAGGCGCGGGACTATGGCAAGCTCAAAGCCACGCTGATGCCCAAAGTTCTCGAAAGCTTCCACCGGCTCGCCGAGGGGCGCGACCTGATCGTTATCGAAGGCGCGGGCAGCCCTGCAGAGGTCAACCTGCGGGCGGGCGACATTGCCAATATGGGCTTTGCCGAGGCGGCGGATGTGCCGGTGATCCTGGTTGGCGATATCGACCGTGGCGGGGTCATGGCGCAACTTGTCGGCACCCATGTGATCCTGCCCGAGGCAGATCGCGACCGGATCAAGGGCTTTGCCGTGAACAAGTTTCGTGGCGATCCCTCGCTATTCACTGAGGGCATGGAGTTCGTCGCCGAGCGCACCGGCTGGACGCCGCTTGGTATCCTGCCGTGGTTTCCGCTGGCGTGGAAGCTGCCCGCCGAAGACGTCATGGACATCGCAAGCCGCCCCGGCGGCCCGCTGAAGATCGCAGTGCCGCGCCTGTCGCGGATCGCCAATTTCGACGACCTCGACCCCCTCT
>JBFEXG010000339.1:0-2459 GCA_041546005.1 Paracoccaceae bacterium | reverse complement strand
GAGGCCTTGAGCGCCCCGAGCGACTGCATATCGGTGCCAGGGCGCATGTATTCGTCGCGGTCGAGGATCGTCAGGCCGTTGATATCTCGGACGGTGATGATCGACTTGGCGAAGCGGTTGTCGGCCCATGCGGCGGCGGCGCGTTTCTGGCTTTCAACCGCCAGCGCATCGGCCTGATCGCGGCTAAAGCCGTATTCGGTGGCGATGATATCGGCGCTGATGCCTTGGGGGACGAAATAGGTCTCCATGGCGATCGAGGGATCGACGGCAATCGCCGCCCCGTCCGAACCCATGGCCACGCGGCCCATCATCTCGACCCCGCCAGCGATATAGGCCTCGCCCGCGCCGCCCTTGACCTGATTGGCCGCCAGATTGACCGCCTCCATGCCCGAGGCGCAGAAGCGGTTGATGGCAAGGCCGGGGATCGACTGGTCGAGATCGGAGGCGAGAACCGCCGTGCGGGCAAGGCAGCCACCCTGTTCGCCCACTTGGGTCACGTTGCCCCAGATCACATCTTCGACCGCATGGCCTTCAAGCCCGTTGCGCTCTTTGAGTGCGTTGAGCACCTGCGCCGAGAGGCGTACCGAGGTCACCTCGTGCAGGCTCCCATCGGGGCGGCCCTTGCCGCGCGGGGTGCGGACGGCGTCATAGATATAGGCTTCGGTCATGGTCTTTCTCCGAATAAGTTCAGGCCCGGTCGGCGGGGCTGCCGGGCATCAGGTCGTAAGGGTGTTTCCAGCCGGGCAGGGCCGCGATGCGGTCGAGCCAGCGGTCGATATGGGGGTATTGAGCGCGATCAAAGGTGAATTGCTCGGGGTAGTAGAGATAGCCGCAGCAGGCCAGATCGGCGATGGTGGCCTCATCGGTTGCGAGCCAGTCGCGCTCTTCAAGATGCGTGTCCATGATCTTGAGCGCTGAATGCATCCGCATCGACAGGAACGAGATCACATCGGTGTTGCGCTTGGCTTCGGGCAGAAAATTCATGTTGAACCGCAGCGTGCCTGCGACGCCCGAAACCTTGTGATTATCGAAGAACATCCAGCGCAGAACCTCGCGCCGCTCAGCCGCGCTTTTGCCGCCGAGTAGGCCGGTCTTGGATGACAGGTAATCCTGAATGACGCCCGACTGGGTGAGGATCAGATCGCCGTCGATCATCACCGGCACTTCGCCCATAACGTTGAGTTCGCGGTATGCCGGCGTGCGGGTCTCGCCATTGAAGAAATCGACGTAGACCGGCTCCCAATCGAGGCCCGCGATCTGCAGGGTCAGCGCCGCTTTATAGGCATTGCCGCTTTCGCCGAAGCAATAGAGCTTGATGGTCATGGCCGTTTCTCCCTGTCAGTTCAGTTGGTTGCGCGCCGCGGCTTGTCGTTCAAGCGCGACCCCACGTCATTTCTTGCGATCTTCAAGCTCGGCGTTGAATAGGCGCAGTCGATGGCCAAGATTGTCGGCGTCGGTCACGCTGTCGAAGTTTTCAAACAGAAAGGACAGCGCCTCGCCCTCGTCCAAACCCGCCTCGCCTGCGAATTTCTTCAGCCGGCGATAGCCATCTTCGGTCATGGCGACCGGAAAGCGGCGGGTCAGGCGAAAGCGTTTGGGCATCTGTCCTCTCCTATCTCAGAAGCTCTCCGCGCCAAGTGCCATGACAGTCTCCGCGCCGCTTTCGATGCGTTGAAGGTGCATCGCGCAGGCGGGAAGCTGGCGGGCCATGTAGAAGCGGCCCGTAGCGATCTTGGTCTCGTAGAAATCCTTGTCCGAAGCACCGGCATCGAGGGCATCGTAGGCTGCCTTGGCCATGCGGGTCCACATCAGGCCGAGGCAAACGTGCCCCATCATATGCATGAAGTCATAGGAACCCGCGAGGGCATTGTTGGGATTTTTTGCGGCGTTTTGCATGAAATACATCCCCGCCGCCTGAAGCTGCTTGGAGGCAGCCTTGAGTGGCTCGATAAAGCCAGTCATGCGCTCGTCGTCGGCGTGGGATTTGCACTCGTCCTTGACCATCTCGAAGAAGGCCATGACATGCTTGCCGCCATCTTGCGCCAGCTTGCGGCCCACGAGATCGAGCGCTTGGATGCCGTTTGCGCCTTCATAGATCATGGCGATCCGCGCATCGCGGGCAAACTGCGACATACCGTGTTCTTCGATGTAGCCATGCCCGCCATAGACCTGCTGGGCCTGCACGCACATCTCAAAGCCTTTGTCGGTCTGGAAGCCCTTGATTACAGGGGTCAGGAGCGAGATCAGCCCTTCGGCGGACGCGTCGCCCGTCTTGTGGGCGCGGTCGATCAGATAGGCGCCCCAGATGGTGAGCGCTCGTGCGCCTTCGACAAAGCTCTTTTGCTCCATCAGGTTGCGGCGGATGTCGGGGTGGACGATCAGCGGATCGGCGGGGCCATCGGGATTTTCGGTGCCAGTCACGGCCCGGCCCTGCAGGCGATCCTTCGCATAGGCCACCG
>JBFEXG010000129.1:0-6932 GCA_041546005.1 Paracoccaceae bacterium | reverse complement strand
TGGCGCGGCGGTCGGCGCGGGCTCGATGCCGATGGCGCGGGCATAGCGGGCGGCGCGCATCCATTCGATGCCGACCGAGCCGCAGCCCGCGCCGATATCCCACAAGAGCGCCCCGCGCATGGGCATGAGCTTGGCCAGCGTTGCGGCGCGGACCTCTTGCTTGGTCATGGTGCCGTCAGAGGCAAACATCTCGTCGGGTAGGCCCGGCACGCGCGGCAGAAGCGCCGCACCGGGGGCGGCGATGCATTCGACGGCGAGGGTGTTGAACTCGGGCACTTCGTGCGACCAGCTTTCGGCGGTGCCGTCAAAACGCTGTTCCCGCTCGCCGCCCATCGCAGCGAGGACGGTCATCTTGGACTGACCGAAGCCACGATCTGAGAGGAAACGGGCGATCTTGCCGGGGGTGTCAGAGCCGGTGGTGAGGATCAGGAGCCGTTGGTCGGGCTGGATGAAGGCGATCATCTGCTCGACCGGGCGGCCATGGACCGTGAGCGTTTCGACATCCGGCATCGACCAGCCCATGCGGGCGGCCGCGAGCTGGAAGGCGGAAAGCTGCGGGTGGTAGACAATCTCGCTGGCCGGGATCGCACGGCCGATGCGGGCGCCGACAGAGAACCACAGCGGGTCACCGGTGACGAGGACCACGGCGCGGCGGCCTTTCAGTCCTTGGATCGTCTCGATCATCGCGTTGAAGGGCGAGGGCCAGGAGAGGCGCTCGGCGGTGACATTGCCTGACAGATCGTGGTGCCGGTCGCCGCCGAGGATCACCTCGGCCGCCTCGACCACGGCGCGGGTGGCGGGGGTCAGGCCGTCGAGCCCGTCTTCGCCGATACCGACGACGTGGAGCCAGGGATCAGACATTCGGGGTCTCCTCAGGCAGGCCGGCGGCCAAGGCGTTGACGGCGGCAGAGGCCATGGCCGAGCCGCCCTTGCGCCCTTTGAGGGCGATGAAAGGGATGCCGCGCGGGTTGGTAGCCAGTTCGGCCTTGGACTCGGCGGCGCCAATGAAGCCAACCGGAAAGCCAAGGATCGCCGCGGGGCGGGGCCAGCCTTCGTCGATGAGTTCCAGAAGGTGGAAGAGAGCGGTCGGCGCGTTGCCGATGGCGACGACCGCGCCGTCGAGCCGGTCTTTCCAGAGGCGGACGGCGGCGGCGGAGCGGGTGTTGCCGATGTCAGTGGCGAGAGGCGCGACCACAGGATCGTTGAGGGTGACGATGACCTCGTTGCCCGCGGGCAGGTAGCGGCGGATGATGCCCGCGCCCACCATCTCGCAATCGCACAGGATGGGCGCGCCCGCCTTGAGCGCGGAATTGGCGGCGAAGGCCACATCAGGCGAGAACGCCAGCCGGTCAGCGATTTCGACCATGCCGCAGGAATGGATGAGGCGGGTGACGAGGGGCTGGAGATCGGCGGGAAAGCGATCAAGCCGTGCCTCGGCGCGAACCGTGGCAAAGCTCGCGGCGTAGATCGCCTTGGGATCGCGTTCATAGGGGCGCATCGGGGCGTCCTTTGGGGGAAGGTCCGGATTTGCAGGCAAATCCGGAGCCTCCGGCGGGAGTATTTCGGGCCAAAAGAAGCCCGTTATTTCTTTGTCTTGCGGGCGCTTTCCGGACCGTGCGGGTGATCTGCGTGGGGATAGGGCGCGTGATGGTGATCGTGGTCGTGATCATGACCGTGGTGGTGATGGCCGTGAGAGTGGGCGTGGAAATGGACCTGCCCATCACCGTGATCGTGCCATTCGCCTTGCTTGACGTGGCTTGCGTGGCCGTGCGGCTTTTGTTCGAGACGGCAGAGGCCAGTGCAGAAAGTGTCGCAGAGTTTGCAGTCGGCCACGTTGGAGCCGGGGGCCGAGGCGCCTTGGCCTTCGACGTGGTGATGGTGGCTTTCCTGCACCGCGCCGACCTCGGCCTCGAAACCCAAAACCTGCGTGCGGTATTTGCACATGGCGCAGTTGGGTGGGGGCACTTCACCGACCTGTTCGGTAATCCGTTCAGCGAAGGTTTCGAGAACCTTCGGGTGATCGCCGAGGTAAGGGGCCTTGATGAACTCGATCTCGGGGTGCTCGGCCGCGACCTGATCGGTGAAGCCGTAGATGCGGTCGATCAGGATGCCGGAGAAGAGAAAATAGGGGAAAACGACGACGCGTTTGTAGGGGAGCCGTGCGACGTGTTGCAGGCAGGGCTCGACAAGCGGGAAGGTCACGCCGGAATAGCCGACCTCGCACCAGCCAAAGCCCATGCCCTCTTGCAGCATCCGGGCGATTTTCGAGACATTGCCGTTGGCATCGGGGTCAGACGCGCCACGGCCGATGACGACGAGACAGGTCTCGTGGAGCGGCACCTCGCCCTTTTCGGCATTGGCCTTGTCGAGCGCCTCCTGGATGCGGGCGCCGGCGGCGGCGATCATCTTGGGATCGACGCCCAGCTCGCGGCCATAGCGGACGTCGATGCCGTGTTTCTTGGCGTAGGTATTGAGAACGGTCGGGATATCGTTCTTCGAGTGCATCGCCGCGAAGAGCATTCCCGGCACGGCGAGGATACGCTCGCAGCCCGCCTCGCGCAGCTTGTCGAGCCCGTCGCGCAGGACGGGATTGGCGAACTCGAGATAGCCGTAGTCGGTCATCCAGTCGTCGGGCAGATAGGCCGGGAGCTTTTCGGCCAGAACCCGAAATTCGTCCACGGCCGACTGGCTGCGCGAGCCGTGACCGCAGATCATCACACCGGTTTTCATGCGGTTTCGCCCTCGGCTTCTTCAACCTCTTCTTCGGAGGCCAGCTTGTCGGAGCCCTTCTTGCCTTTGAGGGCCGCCCAAAGGGTCAGCCCAAGGGCGAGGCCGAGCGCGGCGCCGGCGATCCAGTGATCGTGGCCGGCGACTTCGGCGATATGGCCCGCATCCGCAGCGGCGCTGCTGGCGAGGGCGATCAGGGCTAGGGCGAGTGTGGTGCGCATAACAGTCCTCCGGTTGTCCATGCACCAGAGAACCCGCGCGCTTTGCGCGAGGCTTGACGACGTGGGCTTTGGTTCCCTTCAGGGTCAACCGCCGCACCACCAACCGCTCTGGCCACATGGGCTTCGTCTGGGACCGGCTATAGTGCGCCGCGCCCACAGGCGCAAACGGATATGCGGCGCAGGGGCAGACGAATCCGACCTGATCTCAGGCGTGACAGCCGTAATATTCGACGATTGCAGCCAGATCCTGCGGATCTGTCTCAGAGCGGACTAGCGTTCGGGCATTCGCGCTCGCAGCAAAGAGCATACCGGCAGAGAAAAAGGTCGAATCAGAGACAAAGACCAGATTGGTCTGAGGTTGGCGCAGCCGCGCATAGTCGGCGATGCCCAAGGTACTCGAGTGGCCTTCGAGGACGAGGTTTATGAGGATGACCTCGTAGGTATTGGCGCCGATGGCGCTGGTCGCCTGGCCCGCGGTATGGGCAAGATCGACGGTGTGACCTTGTCGTTCTAAGTGACGCTGCCAGAGCCCGCCGAGCTCGGCTTTGCTCTCGACAATCAAGATATGCATCAAACCCTCACGCTTCTGCGGTGATAATTTTTTCGTATAAAATGGGTTTTCGGGAAAATAATCGCGCCCGATAACACTCAGTCGGTCGATTTCCTTAACGAATGGTTAACGCGCACTGGCTTTCGTGTAGCCATCCACAGCATTGGCTTCTTTATCCACAGCAGGCTTGCGCTAGGTGGGCAAATCCGGTTCAAAGCCTCGCACGACAAAGGGGGCCTCATGACGACCTGGATCACCATCTGCGACACCTGCAAGCGCGAAGGCTGGGAAACCACCGGCATGGAGCGGACCGACGGCGAGGCTTTTGCCGCGCTGATCGAACCGCGGGCCGAGGCCGCCGGGATCAAGACACGGCGGGTCTCGTGCACCATGGGCTGCGAGCGGGCTTGCAACGTGATCGTGCAAGGTGCGGGCAAGAATTCCTATTCGATGGGTCGGTTTGAACCGACCGCAGACGATGCTCAGGCGCTTGTTGAGTATGCGGTGAAGCACGCTCAAAGCGAGAAAGGGCAAGTTCCATTTCGGGAATGGCCTGTTGGGGTGAAAGGGCATTTCGTATCGCGCCATCTACCGCTGCCGGATGCCGAGTGATGGCAAACGGGCGCGATCACGGCGGGGGCCTTGACGCGGCGATTGCGGCTTACGGCGGAACACGGGCCGGTTGGCTTGATCTGTCGACCGGGATCAATCCGGTTCCCTATCCGGTGGGAGCGATTGCCCAAGAAGCATGGACAGCCCTGCCGGACAGCGCGGCGTTTGCGGCTCTGACGGAAGCGGCGCGGAGGTTTTGGAGCGTGCCTGATGGCGCGGCGATCCTACCGGCAGCGGGGGCTTCGGCGCTGATCGCCCGCATTCCGACACTCGCCAAAGCGGGCTCGGTGTCGGTCAAAGGACCGACCTACAACGAACACGCGGCGAGTTTTGTGGGGCTTGGCTGGACGGTCTCGCCAGAGGGTCGAGACGCGCAGGTGGTGGTGCATCCCAACAATCCGGATGGGCGGGTATGGCGGGTGAGCGAGATTGGTGCGCCCCTTGCCATCATCGACGAGAGCTTTTGCGATGTGATGCCGGAGGCCTCGCTGATCGGTCTTGCGGCGCAGCCGGGGCGGATCGTGCTCAAGAGCTTTGGCAAGTTCTGGGGGCTTGCTGGCGCACGGCTGGGATTTGCCATCGGTGATCCGGCGCTGATTGCCAAACTGGCCGAAGCCCTTGGCCCGTGGCAGGTCTCGGGGCCGGCCTTGGCGATTGGCGCGGCGGCTTTGGCCGACACAGGTTGGGCCGATACCACGCGCGCGCGGCTTGCGGCAGATAGCGACCGGCTTGATGGGCTGATGGCGGGGCGCGGGGCGCAGATTGTTGGCGGAACCAGCCTCTTTCGGCTCTACGAGGTCGATGACGCCGCTCGTTGGCAAGACCGGCTGGCGCGTGGCCATGTCTGGTCGCGCATCTTTCCCTATTCGAAAACTTGGCTCCGCCTCGGCCTGCCTGCACCGGACCGCTGGAACCAACTGGAGGCCGCCCTATGAGCCTTGTCCTCGCTCTCATACTCGATGCGATCCTCGGTGAGCCGAAGTGGCTCTGGGACCGTATACCGCATCCCGCCGTTCTGATGGGGCGGCTCGTGGCCTTTCTTGACCGCGAGCTGAACGAAGGGCCAAACCGCAAGCGGCGGGGGATTATTGCGGTTGTCGTGATGGTTCTCGTGGCCTCGGCCATCGGCAATACTGTGGCCGGAATGCTGGGCGCGCCGGGGGAAATCATCATCGGCGCGATCCTTTTGGCGCAGCGCTCGCTCGTCGCCCATGTGCAGGACGTGGCCAACGCGCTGCGCATCTCGACTGGGGACGCGCGCTTGGCCGTGGCCAAGATCGTCAGCCGTGATACGGCCAATATGGAGCCCCCCGCCATCGCCCGCAGCGCCATCGAGAGCGCGGCGGAGAACCTTAGCGACGGGGTCATCGCCCCCGCCTTCTGGTTCCTCATCGGCGGGCTGCCGGGACTGTTGCTCTACAAATTCGTCAACACAGCCGACAGCATGATCGGCTATCGCACGGAGAAATACGCCGAGTTCGGCTGGGCCTCGGCGCGGCTTGACGACCTTCTCAATCTGATCCCCGCGCGGGCCACGGCGCTGATCCTCTGGGCTGTCGGCGGTTTCCGCGGCAGCTGGGGCGCCATCACGGCTGACGCCCGCAAGCACAAATCGCCCAACGCCGGCTGGCCCGAGGCGGCGCTCTCGCGCGGCCTTGGCATCGCGCTTGCCGGCCCGCGCAGCTATGACGGCGAGTTGCGCGAGTTTCCCTTCGTCAATCCCGAAGGGCAGCAAGAGATCGGCGCCGACGAGATCGACGAGGCGATCGAGCATCTCTGGCGGGCTTGGGGCGTTGTCCTCGCGCTGGCGCTTGGCGCCGCTCTGTTCTGAAGCTAGGCTCTGGGCAAAACCCCGGAGAGGCCATGCGCAGTATTTTCGCCGTTCTGACCCTGATTGCCGCCACCAGCGCCGAGGCGCAAAGCTGTGGCGGGAGTTTTGCCAAATTCGTCGACGACCTGAAGGCCGAGGCCCGTTCGATGGGCTATCCTTCGGGCGCGGTCGACGCCTTTTTCCGTGGTGTCCAGCAGGACGAGGCCGTGCTGCGCGCCGACCGGCGGCAGGGGATTTTCCAGAAGGATTTCATTACCTTCTCGCGTTCGCTCATCTCGCAGAACCGGATCGACAACGCCGCCCGCAATTCCCAGCGCTACGACGCCACCTTCCGCCAGATCGAGCGCGAATACGGAATCCCGCGCGGGGTCCTTCTGGCCTTCTGGGCCTTCGAGACCGATTTCGGGCAGGTGCAGGGCGATTTCAACACGCGCAACGCGCTGGTGACGCTGGCGCATGACTGCCGCCGCCCCGAGATCTTCCGCCCGCAGATCTTCGCCGCGATCGACCTGTCGATGCACGGCGATTTCGATTCCGAGACGACGACAGGCGCTTGGGCCGGTGAAATCGGGCAGGTGCAGATGCTCCCCAAGGATATCCGCGACAATGGCCGCGATGGCGATGGCGACGGGCATGTGACGGTCAAGACCTCGGCCCCCGATGCACTTCTCTCGGCGGGCTCGATGCTGGCGGACCTCGGCTGGCAACCCAACCAGCCGTGGATGACGCAGATCACCGTGCCCTCGAATCTGGATTGGTCTGAGACCGGCATCAATCACGTCAAATCCGTGCGCGAGTGGGAGCGGCTTGGGGTGAAGGCCCGCACCGGCGATCTGGGCAATGCCGGGCTTCAGGCCTCGGTCCTGCTGCCCGTGGGGCACAAGGGGCCGGCCTTCCTCGTCTACGACAATTTCCGCGTCTATTTCGAATGGAACCAGAGCCTCACCTACGTCACCACCGCCGCCTATTTCGCCACCCGCATCATGGGCGC
>JBFEXG010000280.1:0-3248 GCA_041546005.1 Paracoccaceae bacterium | reverse complement strand
CGTCGACAAGGCGCCCGAGCTTGCCAAGGATGGCCTTCACCTCTTCGCGCAGCTCGGCCGAGTGCATGAGGAAGGTGCGGATTTCCTTGTAGTTGCCAAAGGATGTGCCGCAGTGGACGAGCGGATAATAGGTGCCTTCCGGCAAGCCCTGCGACTTGGCCGAGACATAGGCCTGATGGAAATTCCGCAGGAACACGGCGGCGAGCGAAACCACGTTGCCGATGCCCGAACCGTGATAGTTCCACGCGGTGCACGAGGTCTGGTCGGTCTCGTCGAGATAGTTCAGACCCAGCTGGTTCTGAATCCAGAGGATCGAGGTCGGATAGCCCGGGATATTGCCGCACTGGCCACAGGATTTATGGTGCCAGAGGTTGTTCGTGGGGATCTTCTTGTCCCAGCCGAAAAGGGTCTTTGCCATGACCGGCTCGTGGACGTCGGTCACGCGGTGAACCTTGATCTCGCCCTCTTTTTCAAGCTGCCACATGATGTCGCGCACATCTTCCTTGCGCTCTTTCGAGGTCAGGAGCGCGCGCTTGTCGATCCGCGCCTCGACCCAGTCGGTCGCGCGGCGGGCTTCGGTGGTGCTCAGCTTGGTCGGCGTCCAATCGGCGCCAAAGCCGTTGTAGGCGCCCGATTTCGAACCGTTGGTAGTGTCGTTGGCCATAATGTCCTCCGTCCGTGCAGTTGCAGCTACAGGCGTATCAATCGTCGTCGTCTTCGTCGTCTTGCTCGTCGAGCCAGTCTTCCCACTCTTCGCGCTTCTCATCCATCACGTCGGCGACGACGTCGAAGAGGTTTTCATCAACCGTCTCAAGCTGTTTGAGAACGCCGGTCGCTTCCCAGATCGTGTAGAGTTCGACAGATGTCTTGAGGTTCACCTCCCAGGCCGTGTCGAGCGTGTGCATCGTCGGCATCGGGATCGCCTTGCGCAGGATCATCAGGGGCGCATCGACCTTGGCGACGTTGGGGCCCCAGTCGGGGAAGGCCTCTTTGGTGATCATGTTGGGGGCAAGCTGGTTGCCGGTGGAAACCACCTTGAGAAGCACACGGCTGAAGGGCCGCAGCACCTCTTTGACCGATTCAAACTCGTGCTTGATCGCAACCTCGCGCATAATCATCACAAGGC
Organism: Paracoccaceae bacterium; assembly: GCA_041546005.1. GTDB lineage: Bacteria > Pseudomonadota > Alphaproteobacteria > Rhodobacterales > Rhodobacteraceae > RFZI01. The sequence goes on along the minus strand of JBFEXG010000280.1, from coordinate 2,122 downwards.
CGCCGGGCGAGTTTTCGAAGGGGCAGCGGGCGGCGCAGGTATAGCACTGGGCACAGGCCCAGATCTTTTCCTGCATCGCGTCATAGATGCCTTCAAGGTTCTCGGTCCAGAGAAGCTGAACGATCTCGCGGGGGCTGTAGTCGTAATAATGCGCTGAAGGGCAGGTCGCCGTGCAAATACCGCAGTTCAGGCAGCCGTGAATCTCGTGGCTATAGGTCGGATGGTTCCGAATATCGTCGAAGATTTCTTCGAGCTGTTCCCGGCTGACCGGCGCACCGTCGGAAACCGGATCGGCGATCGGCGGAAGCGGGATCGACGAGTGGGCTGTCATGACTTCGGCCTCCCTCTTGGCGCGTCAGTAGGTCAGTACGCGAACGTCGTCGTCTTCCATGATCGCTTCGATCACATGAGCGCCACCCACGATTCCCTCGCATTCAGGGATCAGGTCGTCTGCGGTCATCTCGAAAAGATCGAGGTTGGGCGAGCAGCAGAAGAACTTGGCGCCAGCCTCATGCGCGTCCTTGATGAAATCATAGACGGTCTTGGGCGAGCCTTCCTTCACGACGAGTTGGTCAGCGACCCCCTTCTTCATCAGGCGGCCGGCGGTTGCGGTGCAGATCACCTCGACCTCGTAATCCATCGCCGCAGCGACGGTGGCCTGAAAAAAGGGCGCGCCCAGTTCTTCTCCGTTGCGAGGGTCAGTGTTGACCATCACGATAATCAGCTTGCTCGCCATATATCCTCCCTTTGACGCACCACCAGAGACTCCCCATCCCGAGCGTGTCGTCCATTCCTCAACAAAATCTTATATGTAAAATTTAACATGTCAACGAGCCTGTGCCCCTTCCGGGCGGCTGGTCAGAGATCGAGACGCACTACATCCAGCCGCAGTGATCCACGATCGAAACCATCAGCGTGCTGAGCACCTCGGCAATCTCGGATTGCCGGTCTCCTAATTCGGTAAGTGCAGACACAGTATCGTCAGGAGTTTCAGCGAATTCCATGATCAGGTCTTCGGCCATGCCCCGCTTGTAGCCGGGGTGACCGACCATGCCGAGGCTGTTGCCATTGACGGCAAATGCCATGACTTCGCCGTTGGGACCTGTGGCGAAAATTTCGGCCGATTTGGGCGGAACGGGCCGATCGCGCAGATAGCAGGCCATCGGGAACGCAGACGGAATCCTGGCTCCAAACGCCGAATCGCCCACCGGATCGATTCGCGGCACTTCAAACCGCAGGGGCGCCTCGGCGGCCCCGCCTCCCGCGGCGACCGAAAGGATCACAGAGCCTAGCCCAAAGCCCAGAACCGGCAGCCCTTCGTCGAGAAACGCTTTGGTCAGGCGCAACTCCGGACCAAGGCTTGGCAAGATATGGCCGCTCACGACCCCATAGGGCCCCGCCCCGAGAAGAACGAGCCCGTCGAACTTGCCCGGCACGGTCGGGATCGACCCGCCAGCGGCGAAGGGCCGGCGATACTGGAAGCGGACGTTGCGCCCTTCCATGTGGTCTTCCATGAATCCGAGGTACTCGGACTCGGTGTGCTGAACGACGCAAAGGTTCTTCATGCTTGTGCAGTCGCCGCCATGACCGCCTTGGCGATGTCGGTGCCGGTGATGCCGGGCATCTCGATCTCGTTGCCCGAAAGCGCGGCATCAGCAACGGCGGCCAGTGCGGCCTCGTCGAGCGCGCATCCACTCAGGGCGGCGGCGACCATGTCGATCCCTTCCGGCGGCAGGCAGGTGAAATCGCCGCTGATATCGAGCTCCTGAACCTTGCCATCGTGGCTCACAAGCCGCGTGCGGATCATCCCGCCCGGCGCCTTGTGGCCGCCTTCCGAGATATGTGTGTGTTCAGAAATCTTGACACCATGCGCCACTGACCGGCGGGCCTTCATATAGGTCCAGTCGGGGTCTGCCAGTTCGGCCTCGGCCTTTGCGATGGCCGCAAGCTCTGCCTCGGTTGGCTGATCGTAGACGGGCTCGACCTTCAGCACATCGGCGCAATGTTTGAGGAACCTTGCCTTGATGTCCGCCCTGTCGGGCATCTGGCCCAGTTGCTTGACCATCGTCGTCATATAGTCGTCGAGCGTCTGGCGCAGCTTGTCGCGGAATTTCTCGGACGG
>JBFEXG010000093.1:0-8521 GCA_041546005.1 Paracoccaceae bacterium | reverse complement strand
GTTTCCGGCCTGTCGAAGGGCGGAATGATCACCAAGCTGATGGCGGCCAAGGTCGCCACAGACGCGGGCTGCGCCATGGCGATCACGCTCGGCTCGCCGCTCCATCCCTTGAAGGCGCTGGAAGACGGCGCTCCGGCTACATGGTTTACCGCCCACGGCGACCCGCAGGCCGCCCGCAAACGCTGGATCGCAGCGATGAAGCCGCGGGGCGAGGTTCAGGTCGATGACGGGGCCATTAAGGCGCTGAAAGACGGCAAGAGTCTTTTGCCCGCCGGTGTCCGCGCCATCACCGGAAGCTTCGGCCGCGGTGATCCGGTGGCGATTGTCTCGACCACCGGCTCGCGGCTCGGCCTTGGCCTGACCCGTTATACCGCCACTGAGGCCCGCCAGATCATGGGCCGACGCAGCGCTGACATCGAGGCGCTTCTGGGCTACAAGGGCCGGGCGGCGCTCATCCACCGCGACGACATGGTCATCTGACCGCCAGAGAGACGGACACGCCGATGAAAGACTTTGAAGATATCGACGCCCTGATGGCCGATATCGGCGCGCGCGCTCGAGCGGCGGCGGCCGAGCTTGCCTACGCCAGCGCCGAGCGCAAACACGCCGCCCTGATTGGCGCGGCGGATGAGGTCTGGCGTCGGCGGGACGAGATCATCGACGCCAATGCCGAAGACCTTGTCTATGGCGAGGAAAAGGGCATCAGCCCGGCGATGATGGACCGGCTGATGCTCGATGAGGCGCGTATTCGCGGCATCCGCGACGGCCTTCGCGCTGTGGCCGAGCAGAAGGATCCGGTGGGTGCGGTGATCGCCGAGTGGGATATGCCCTCGGGCCTGCATATCCAGCGGGTGCGCACGCCCCTTGGGGTGATTGGCGTCATCTATGAAAGCCGACCCAACGTGACCGCCGATGCCGGCGCGCTCTGCCTCAAAGCGGGCAATGCGGTGATCCTGCGTGGCGGATCGGAGAGCTTTCATTCCTCGACCATCATCCACGAATGCCTCGTGACCGGCCTCGAACAGGCGGGGTTGCCCGCCGATGCGATCCAGCTTGTTCCCACGCGCGACCGTGACGCCGTCTCGGCCATGCTCAAGGCGGTCGAGCATATCGACGTGATCGTGCCGCGCGGCGGCAAGGGACTCGTTGGCCTCGTGCAGCGCGAAGCAAGGGTGCCAGTGTTCGCCCATCTTGAGGGCATTTGCCACGTCTACGCCGACCGCGATGCCGATCTTGAAAAGGCGCGCCGCGTGGTTCTCAACGCCAAGACCCGCCGCACTGGGATTTGCGGCGCTGCCGAGTGCCTGCTGATCGACTGGAAGTTCTATACCAAGCACGGCGCGGTGCTTATCGAAGATCTGGTCAAAGCGGGCGTTGAGGTCAGAACCGAAGGTGAGCTTTTGAAGGTGCCAGGCACGGTTCAAGCCAGCCCGGACGATTTCGGCCGCGAGTTCCTGGATATGATCATCGCCGTAAAACTCGTCGACGGCGTGGATGAGGCCATCGCCCATATCCGCCGCTATGGCTCGAACCACACCGAAAGCATCCTGACCGAGAACGATGCCGCTGCCGCGCGGTTTTTCGAACGGCTCGACAGCGCGATCCTGATGCGCAATGCCTCGACCCAATTTGCCGATGGGGGCGAATTTGGCATGGGCGCGGAGATCGGGATTGCCACCGGAAAACTGCACGCGCGCGGGCCGGTTGGAGCCGAGCAGCTGACGAGTTTCAAATACCTTGTGACCGGCGACGGCACTTGCCGGAAATAATCACAGACTGAGCGTGAGCTGCCCATCATTGTGACCAACAGAAAGCCGCTGGTCCAGTGTGCCAAGCATCATGGCCAGAGCCGCGAATTGGATGCGGCCCGAGTCAAGGGGCCGAGGTGCTTCGCGTCGTTCGAGCGCGGCCCAAAGATCGGGATCAAGATGAGCTTGCCCGACCGCGGTCTCGACGATCCAGCCGCCAAGATTTCGCGCCGCCCGAATCTTGCCACCGCGGGGCAAAGCGTGTTCGGCGCAAAGGATCATCAAAAAAATCAGTTTTGCCTCTGATCTGTCGATCGGTCCGTCCTCGGTCCAGACATAGAGAAAGCGCCCATCCTTTGCCCGTGCAGACAGGATCGTCTGTATCTCCTCCGCTCCAATCGCCTGGCCTTCTTTGGCCGACCCAAAGGCAATGCGAAAGAATCTCACCCGCGCTGAGGCGCTCTCGGCGCTGTCGTTGATCAACGCCAACTCGGGCCCGTCGCCATGCCCTGTCATCGTTAAAAGCTCAACCCCATTGCCGATCGCACCAATAGGGCTAATAAGGTCATGACAAATCCGTGAACTAACGAGTGCGGCAAAATCCTCGGTGCTGATCATCGCGGAACCTTTGAAGGAGGATGAATGGACGAGAATCTCAATGCCCATCTCGAGCCGGGCATGTATGTCGTCCATCCGGCTCGGCCCGATTGGGGGGTTGGGCAAGTCCAATCGAATATTGGCGGCAAGGTCACCGTGAACTTTCCCGAAGAGGGCAAGGTTGTTGTGAACAGTGCGCGGGTCATGCTTGAGTTGGTCTCCGGCCAAGACGACACAACCTAGGGTAGAATCTTGACCGAGTATGTCAAGTCTGTCTGCGCCTGCGGCTTTGCCGCTTCTTGCGCCTGACTTGTCAACCGGACTAGAAGGGCGCGACTTTGAACAAGCCTGTGGATGGCATGACTACATCCCATTCCAAGTTTTCCCTTCGGCTGGCGAGCGACCCCGCCGATATCCGCGCGGCGCATCGCCTGCGGTATCGGGTTTTCGTAGAAGAGCTCGGGGGTTCGGGGCCGCTGGTCGACCACGAGCAAAAACTCGAGGCCGATCGCTTTGATCCCTATTTCGATCATCTGGTTCTGATCGACGAGCGACTTCCCAAAGGCGACCACGTCATCGGCGTCTATCGGGTCTTGCGGGGGGAACAGGCGGAAAAGGTCGGTCAGTTCTATTCCGAAGACGAATACGATCTCTCGGCGCTTAAATCATCGGGCCGCCGTCTGCTGGAGCTTGGCCGGTCCTGTGTCGATGCCCGCTATCGCGGCGGTATGGCGATGTATCGCCTCTGGAACGGTCTTGCCAGCTATGTGGCGGACCACGGCGTCGAGATTCTGTTCGGCGTTGCCTCGTTCCACGGGACCGACGTGCAGGCGATAGCCGAGCCGCTATCTCACCTGCATTATCGCCATCTTGCACCCGAGGATATCCGCGTGCGCGCTGTCGAAGAAACCTTTCAGAGGATGGACCTAATCCCCGAGGACCAGATTGACCGACGCCGTGCCATGGCGCAGACCCCGGCGCTCATCAAAGCCTATTTGCGGATTGGCGGATTTGTGGGCGAGGGCGCCTATGTCGACCACGCGTTCAATACCACCGATGTCTGCCTGATCCTCGATACTGCCCGGATGAACGAGGCGCAGCGGGCGCTCTATACCAAGGGCCGCGGCCAGTGAGCGAGGCGTGGCGGGAAGAGCCAAAGCCGGATCGGATAAGTGCCGCCGGCTGGCTCCGCGCGTTCCTGCGGGTGATATCGCTTGCCATCGTCGTCTTCGGCGGTCTCGCGATTCTTCTGACCCTGCGGCTGATCGAGCGCCCGTTCTGGGGGCAGCGGCGACCGCTGACGCCCTATATCACGCAAGCCGTCTGCCGGACGGCGTTCATCATCCTCGGCATCCGCTACCGCACCGAAGGACAGGCGATGAAAGGGCCGGGGGCGGTTGTCGCCAATCACTCAAGCTGGCTCGACATCTTCGCGCTCAACGCTCGCAAGCGGATCTATTTCGTCTCGAAAGCTGAAGTGGCCGGCTGGCCGGGGATTGGCTGGCTCGCCAAGGCGACCGGCACCGTCTTTATCCGTCGTGATCCGCGCGAGGCGCGGCTGCATATCCAAGAGTTCATCCGCCGCCTCTCCTATGGCCACAAGCTCCTGTTCTTTCCCGAAGGCACCTCGACCGATGGCCGCCGGGTCCTGACCTTCAAGCCCACGCTCTTTGCCGCCTTCTATGCCGATGGCCTGCGCGAGACGTTGTCGATCCAGCCTGTCACGGTGATCTACCGCGCCGCCGAAGGCGCAGACCCGCGCCAATATGGCTGGTGGGGGGATATGGATTTCGGGCCGCATCTGCTTTCGACGCTGGCCGCGGCGCGGCAGGGATCGGTGACCATCCACTACCACCCGCCAGTTCGGGTGGCCGAGATCGAAGATCGAAAAGCGCTGGCGCGGCTTTTGGAAAACAAGGTCCGCGCCGGCCTGATCGCCGCAGGTGTCAGCGACGAGGATTAGCCCATCGCCGCGACAAGCGCCTTGAGCGCCGCCGCCGCATCGTCGGTCTTCCAGATTTCATCGCCGATACCAAAGAAATCGGTATAGGGCGCGAGCGCTTTGACGAGGCCCGCGTCAAGCGCGCCTTCGGCGACCACCGGAACCTCGATCATTTGGCTCCACCATTCGAACAGCTCGGCCTCGACCGCTGCGCCCATGCCAAGCGCGGTCTGACCCACGGGGCCAAAGCTGATGTAGTCGGCGCCGAGCTCGCCCGCTGTGATCCCGTCGTGGCGGGAGCCTGCGCAGAAGGTGCCGACGATGGCATCCTCGCCCAAATCCTTACGGGCCTTCTTCACCGAGCGGGCGGCATCGGTCAGGTGGACCCCATCAAGCCCGTGGCGCTCCACAAACTTGAGATGGGTATCGATGACGAGGGCCACATCGCGTTCCTGCGTGACGACGCGCAGAGCATCGGCAGCACGGCCGATCTTGTCCTCGTCGCGGCTCGCCAGCCCAAGGCGCACGCAGGCGACGGGCACGGCATCAAGACAGGCGGCAAGCCGGTCGGGGAATACCGACAGCTCAAACTCGGGCGGTGTGATCAGGTAAACCTGCGGCAGATCTTCAGTGTCGCTCATCTCTTTGGTCCCATCCCAAGGCTTTGCGCCGCTATAGCCGAGCCGCTACTTCGGCGGAAGGCTTTTTGCGTGACCGAGGGCGATCTCCATCAGCGCGGCGCGCCTGTTGTCATCGGCCATCAGATCATCGTCTGCAGCGATCATCCCTCCCATCGGTTTTCCGGTGAAAAGCATCGGACCAGTGCCCGGAATGTCCCGTGCCTCGGCCTCGTTGGTCTTGCCAACCCGAAACATCCCGCCGCCGGAATGCACCCCCGAGACCATGTTGCCATAAACAAGGAAACACAGGCCGCCGAACATCTTCTTCTCGGAATAGCCCGGCTCGTTTTCAAGCGCCTCGCGCATAAGTGAGGCCAGTCCTTCATCATAGGCCATGTCGGGCTCCTTGCGTGGGGTGTCTGCACAGCGTATCACGCGCCCGACCAGAAAAGGAACGGAAATGCCCACCGGCCAACCCCAGCCAGCCTTCGTGCTCTTGCGCCCGCAGATGGGCGAGAATATCGGCGCCGCCGCGCGGGGGATGTGGAATTTCGGGCTCGACCGGATGCGGATTACCGATCCCCGCGATGGCTGGCCCAACCAGAAGGCCGTGGCGATGGCCTCGGGCGCGGGGCGGCTTCTTGACGAGGCGCAGCTTTTCGCCACCACCGAAGAGGCGGTGGCCGATTGCACCTATGTCTATGCCACCACGGCGCGGCCTCGCGGCCTGACCAAACCGGTTCTGAGCCCAGAAGCCGCGATGCAAGATGCGGCCAAGCGGATTGCGGCAGGCGGCAAGGTCGCCGTGATGTTCGGCCCCGAGCGGGCGGGCATGGAAAACAGCGATATCGCGCTGGCCAATGCGATCATTTCGGTGCCGGTGAACCCCGAGTTCTCCTCGCTCAACCTTGCTCAATGCGTGCTCCTGACCGCCTATGAATGGCGCAGGGCGAGCGCCGAGATCGTGCACGAGCGGATGGATATGCAGGGCGACTGGGCCACGCAGATCGAGATGGAAAAGCTCGCCGAGCATTATGAGGACCGTCTCGATGAGGCCGGTTTCTTCTTCCCCGAAGACAAGGCGCCGCATATGCGCCAGAACCTGCGCAATCTCTGGAGCCGGATGCCGCTCACGCGGGCGGATGTGCAGATGCTGCACGGCATCCTGCGGCAGATGGTGCGCTGGAAAGACCGCGGCTGAACCCTTGCCGCACGTTTGGCCGCGGCTTAGGGTCCGGCCACTGAAAACCGGAGAGTCGATATGGCCGACAAACAACGCGCGATCTTTCAGGACGTGGAGAGCCAATCAAAGCCCGCAGCAGCTCCCGGTGGCATTGACCGCCGCGGCAAGGGCGCGCGTGGCGCGATCCGGCTCTGGATCACGGTGATCTTCGCGATGGTCGCGCTGATGATCGCCGTGGGCGGCATGACGCGCCTGACCGACTCTGGCCTGTCGATCACCGAATGGAAGCCGGTCACCGGCTCTGTCCCGCCGCTTAGCGAGGAGGCGTGGCAGGCCGAGTTCGAGAAATATCAGCAGATCCCCGAATATCAGTTGCAGAACAAGGGGATGAGCCTTGAGGAGTTCAAGGGCATCTACTGGTGGGAATGGGGCCACCGTCAGCTTGGCCGGGTGATCGGCCTTGTCTGGGCGCTTGGCTTCTTCGGCTTTCTCGCCGCGCGCAAGATCCCGACAGGATGGACCGGGCGGCTTCTGTTCCTCGGTGGCCTCGGCGGGCTGCAGGGGGCGATCGGCTGGTGGATGGTGTCTTCGGGCCTCGGCGGCGAGATGCTCGACGTGGCCTCCTATCGGCTGGCCACCCACCTCGGCCTTGCCTTCATCATCCTCGGATTTGCCGCCTGGTATATCTTCCTTTTGGGTCGCCGCGAGGCCGATCTGTTGCAGGCCCGCCGCAGCGGCGATGTGCGCCTCTTTGGCCGGTCTACGGGGCTCATGCATCTGGCCTTCATTCAGATCCTTCTGGGCGCGCTGGTGGCCGGTATTGACGCAGGCCGCGCTTTCCCGACATGGCCCTTGATGGGCGACGGTTTCCTGCCGCCTGATCCCTTCACCATCACGCCCTTGTGGCGCAATTTCTTCGAGGATGCGGGCCTTGTGCAATTTGTGCACCGCATGGTGGCCTATGCGCTCTTTATCTACGGTGCGGTGATCTGGTGGGGCGCCCGCCGCAATCCGAACGGGCACACCCGCTTTGCCTTCAACGCGATGTTCGCGGTGATGCTTCTGCAGGTGGTCTTGGGCATCATGACCGCCCTCTATTCCGCGCCGGTCCATATCGCCATCCTGCACCAGATCGGCGCTGTCGTGCTCTGGGTTCTGATCCTGCGCGGCCGTTATCTTGCCCGCTATCCGCTGGCCCAATCCATTCGGGGAGACTCCAAATGATCGCCAATACCAACGCCTATGACGAGCTGATGGAGTTTCAGCGCGACACCGAGGCGCTCGGAGAGGTTGCGGGCCGGTTGGGCTGGGATCAGGAGACGATGATGCCCGAGGGCGCGTCGGACCAGCGCGCGGCCGAGCATGCGGCGATGTCGAAGGTGCTGCACGCGCGGATGACCGATCCGCAGATCGCCGACTGGCTGGAGCGGGCCAAGCCTGCGGATGCTGTGGCCAAGGCCAACCTGCGGCATATCCGGCGGAACTATGAGAAGACGATGAAGGTGCCGGCGCGGCTCGCCGCCGAGATTGCCAGCACCACCTCGAAGGCGCATCGCATCTGGGCCGGTGCGCGGCGTGACGAGGATGTGGCGGCGTTCCTACCTGTTCTTGAAAAGGTCGTGGCACTTCGGATCGAAGAGGCGCAGGCGCTGGCCGAGGGCGGCGATCTATATGATGCGCTGCTCGACAACTATGAGCCCAATGCCAATGGCGCCCAGATTGCCGCGATGTTTGCCGCCCTGCGGCCCGGCCTTGTGGAACTGCGCGAGGCGGTTCTGGCCGCCAAGGCGCCCATGCAGCTTTCGGGCGAATTTGCCGAAGAGGCGCAGCTCAAGCTCTCGCAAGAGCTGGCGCTGGCCTTTGGTTATGACCTTGATCACGGTCGGATCGACAAGGCGGTGCACCCGTTTTCGTCGGGCTCGGGGCAAGATGTGCGGATCACTACACGCACGAGCCTCACCGATCCGTTCAACTGTTTCTATTCGACCATCCACGAGGTCGGCCACGCCGCCTATGAGCAGGGGATCGACCAGGCCTATCTTCTGACGCCGCTCGGGCGCGGCGTGTCGATGGGCGTGCATGAAAGCCAGAGCCGGATCTACGAAAACCAGATCGGCCGCAGCCGCGCCTTTACCGGCTGGCTCTTTGGCCGGATGCGCGATTTCTTCGGCGATTTCGGGGTGCCGGATGCGGAGACCTTCTATCGGGTCGTGAACCGGGTGAACGCGGGCTATATCCGCACCGAGGCGGACGAGTTGCAGTATAACCTGCACGTCATGCTGCGGTTTGATCTTGAGCGGGCGCTGATCGCGGGAGACCTCAAAGTGAAGGACCTCGAGGCCGCGTGGAACGACCGCTTCAAGTCGGACTTTGGCTATGCGGTCGACAAGCCCTCGAACGGGGTCCTGCAGGATGTGCATTGGTCCGAAGG